>NZ_CAUVFT010000064.1:0-2502 GCF_963551295.1 uncultured Veillonella sp. | reverse complement strand
TCTTTATGTTCCATAAATACATCCTTTCTGTCATTCTCTCATTATACCATTTTTAATCTAAAATAACTCTTATTAAAGTGCTTACATAGACTAAATGGACACTGCCTGACTGTCATTTTGTGGTATAATGAACTTATCATTATTAAGAGGTATGGACATGAAAGAAACTATTTATTTTGGAACTTATACTCGTCGCTCATCTAAAGGGATATACAAGGCAGATTTTGATACAGAAACAGGCCAGCTTGCAAATCTTGAGCTTTTTGCTACCGAACCAAGTCCGACCTACCTTGCCTTTGACCAACAGCAACACTTATACACCGTAGGGAGCAAGGATGGCTTTGGTGGCATCGCTGCATACAAGACAGATGGCACTTTGCTAAATCATGTAGTTGAAGAAGGCGCTCCCCATTGTTATGTGGCAGTGGATGAAAAGCGTAGTCTCGTTTACGGAGCCAATTATCATAAAGGTCAAGTTCTAGTTTATAAGCGTCAAGCTGATGGTAGCCTCATCCAAACGGATCTGGAGCAGCATAGCGGACAAGGTCCTCATGAAAACCAAACTTCTCCACATGTACACTTTACGGATCTAACACCTGACCAGTATCTCGTCACATGTGATCTAGGTACTGATGAGGTGACGACCTATGATGTTAGCTCAGAAGGAAAACTAACTAAACTCTACACTTATCACAGCCAAGCCGGAGCAGGTGCTCGCCACATCGTTTTCCACCACCACTATAAGATTGCCTATCTCATCTGCGAACTTAATAGCACTATTGAGGTCTTGATTTATGATGGTGTTGGTGAATTTGAACGCATGCAAGTCATTTCAACCTTACCAGATGGATACAAAGGCTTCAATGCTACTGCTGCCATTCGTCTTTCAAAAGATGGCAACTACCTCTATGCATCCAACCGTGGTCATGATTCCATTGCAGTCTATACAATCCTCGCTGATGGTAGTTTGGAATTATTAGAGATTGTTCCAAGTCATGGTAAAACGCCACGCGATTTCGACCTAACTCCTGATCAAGAGTTTCTCATTGCAGTTCACCAAGATTCAGATAATGCAACTGTTTTTAAACGTAATCCCGAAACTGGTCGATTAGCTGAACTTTCTAACGATTTCCGAATTCCCGAAGCCGTTTGCATCACCTTTAATAATTAAGGTAAAATAAAAATGAACTTGATTAAGCAAGTTCATTTTTATTTTATAGTTTATTTCCGACATTGATACGGTTAATGGCACGTTGCAAAGCAACCTTAGCTCGCCGTTCTTGGTCAATCAAGTGTTTATCTTGCGCTTCTTCAATTTCACGTTCAGCACGAAGTTTCGCACGCTCTGCACGACTAATATCGATATCACGAGCACGCTCTGCCGAGTCTGCTACGATGGTAATGATGTCATTGGCAATCTCGATAATCCCTCCATTCACTGCAATCCAGTTCACATGAGTATCGTCATCAATTCGTTTTACCTTTACTTCATCAACCGCTAAAACCGCAATCATATTTTCATGTCGTGGCAAGATCCCCATCTCACCATCCAGAGTTCGTACCGATACAAAGCTGGCATGGTGATCATAGACGAGGCCATCTGGCGTCACGATCTGGACAGTTAACTGAGCCATAGATCACCTCTTAAAATCCCATTTTCTCTGCCTTAGCAATGACGTCTTCGATTGAACCGACACCACGGAAGGCATCTTCTGGTAGCTGGTCATGTTTTCCTTCAAGGATTTCCTTAAAGCCACGAACTGTTTCTGCTACTGGTACATACGAACCAGGTTGGCCAGTAAATTGCTCCGCAACGTTGAAGTTTTGAGACAAGAAGAACTGGATACGACGGGCACGTGCAACCAAGGTCTTTTCTTCATCAGAAAGCTCATCCATACCAAGGATAGCAATGATATCTTGCAATTCATGGTAACGTTGAAGGACACGTTTAACTTCAGCAGCAACTGCATAGTGATCTTCTCCGACAATCTCAGGCGCCAAGGCACGAGAGCTTGAAGCCAATGGGTCAACGGCTGGGTAGATACCCAACTGTACCAACTTACGTTCCAAGTTTGTTGTTGAATCCAAGTGAGCGAAGGCTGTTGCTGGCGCTGGGTCAGTATAGTCATCCGCTGGCACGTAGATAGCCTGAATAGAGGTTACAGAACCCTTCTTGGTTGATGTGATACGCTCTTGCAATTGACCCATTTCCGTAGCAAGTGTTGGTTGGTAACCAACGGCTGATGGCATACGTCCCAAAAGGGCAGATACTTCCGAACCAGCCTGAGTGAAACGGAAGATATTGTCGATAAAGAGAAGCACGTCTTGGCCTTCTACATCACGGAAGTATTCAGCGATTGTCAAACCAGTAAGGGCAACACGCATACGTGCTCCCGGTGGCTCATTCATCTGACCAAATACCATGGCTGTTTTCTCGATAACGCCTGATTCTTTCATTTCCCAGTAAAGGTCGTTCCCTTCACGAGTACGTTCCCCAACACC
>NZ_CAUVFT010000063.1:0-2516 GCF_963551295.1 uncultured Veillonella sp. | reverse complement strand
AAGGAGGTGAGACCATGAGCGCAAGAGAAGACTTGGAGCGTATACGAACGATAATCGAGGAAATCGAGACGAATGGATACGCCGAGATGTCTGTAGGCGGTAAGCGTTTTAAGACACATGATCTACCGACATTATACGCCCGTGAACGGGAGTTAATGGCTCGCGTTGATGATGAAGAAGGTAATAGTACAACATCCTACGTGTCATGGGAGCGACGATGAACATACTCGATAAGGTAATAGCATATTTCAATCCAGAACGAGCTGCTCGTAGAGCGTATTTTCGTAGTTCGCTTGAACGCGGATATGATGCGGCGTCAACAGACAGATTAAGTGGCGACTGGATGCCTGTATTTGGTACAGCTGAACAGGTGGCATCAGGTCAACGAGATTTGATTAGAGGGCGTGCACGTGCAGCAGAACTTAACAGTGATCTTGCCGAGAGTGTCGTTTTGGCGTTACTACGAAATGTAGTAGGTACGGGCATAAAGCCACAGTGCAAAATCAAGACCAAAGCAGGAAAGCTAAATGAAAGACTCAACAAGAAAATTGAGGAGGCTTGGTCTGATTGGGTGGATAAGGAGAATGCGGATATCCGAGGAATATCTACGTTCTACGAGTTGCAAGAAATGGCTCTGCGCCGAATGGTCTATGACGGGGAAATCCTAGTTAATATGACCTCCGAAGGCGCAGATATACCACTATCATTACAGCTTATCGAGGGCGAGAATATCGGAGCCGTATCGGTAAGCGAGAATGGCAACAATATTGTTAATGGTGTGGAAGTTAATAAATATGGAAGACCAATAGCATATCACGTATTCCAAACTGATCCGTTAGGGATACGGTCATTTAACGAGGCACGATTACCAAGTACTAGGGCTTTCCTATTACATAAACCGCGAAGGCCTAGTGAACTGCGCGGGGTTAGCATGTTAGCCCTCGTATTAAAGCGCATTCACGATGTAGATGAATATATGGATGCCGACCTCATAGCGGCTCGTGTAGCAGCATGTTTCGGTGCGTTCGTAACAAGTAATACTGGGAACGCCCCGATGGTTGCAAATAAGATTGACAGTAAAGGCAAGAAAGTTCGTTCAATGGCACCAGGGATTATCCAACATCTACGTGCAGGCGAATCTATTTCGTTTGCGGAACCTAAGCGAAATGCAGGAACCGCATCAGAATATTCGGCGACCCAAACAAGACGCATAGCGTCGGGCATGGGCTTAAGCGCGGACATAGTGACGCGCAATATTAGTGGTAACTTCTCCGCAGCTCGGCAGAATATGCTGGAGGACCAGCAATCATTCAAGCAGATGCAGCGTTTTATAATTGAGCATTTTTGCATGCCTGTATGGCGGGCTTTTATTGAAGCATGCTACCTAAAGGGAATTATCCCGGCCAATGACTATGCAGCAAACCCAAAACTTTATAAGAAAGTAGCGTGGTTAGCTCCAGGCTGGTCTTGGATTGACCCTGTTAAGGAAGTTAATGCTAACAAGGAAGCCATTAAGGCAGGACTCACAACGCTCGAAGACGTATGTAGTGCATCTGGTAAGGACTGGGAAGAAGTACTTGAACAGCGGAAGCTGGAACAGGACCGCATTAAGGAATTGGGTGTTGCCCTTGATATGAATGGGGACATAACGAATCTAGCGGATGATAACACCACTGATATGAAAGGAGATGATAGCTAGTGGGGAAATTTGCAAAGCAGCTCTTAGGTAAATATGCCCGAGAGGCGCAAATTACAAACATCGAAGCGAACGAAGACCGTACCGTCGAATTATCCTTTTCTTCTGAAGAACCATATGAAAGATGGTTCGGAACAGAGATATTGTGTCATGACGAAGGCTGCGTTAACTTAGACCGATTTAATAACGGTTTAGGCACATTGCTATTCAACCATGACCGCAGCGCAGTTGTTGGTCACGTCGATAAAGTGTGGATTGAAGATAATCGCGGCAAGGCGATTGTTCGATTCGATGAAGATGATGAATCCGAAAAGATTTATCAAAAAGTGATAAAAGGCACATTACAAGGTGTGAGTGTCGGATATGACATAAGTCGATATGAGGAATTAATCGATTCCGATTCTAAAAGTTCCAATGGCCGGTTTACAGGCCCAGCATACGTAATTACATATTGGGAGCCATTGGAGATTAGTGTTGTGTCCGTCCCTGCAGATCCGACTGTAGGGGTAGGCAGAAGTGTAGAAGATAATGAGGAGGAACCTATGAAAGGTGATGCAAAAGCAAAAGGCACTGAGCAAAACGTGCCACAAGTAGTACCGGAAGTACCAGAGTCCGGAATTAAAGGTTTTAATGCGGATGATGCTAAAAAATTGATTGCGGCAGAACGTGAACGTGTATCCACAATCACTAGCCTATGCCGTGATTTCGATGTTGACGGTGTAGATGAATTCATCAAATCTGGCAAATCTGTTGCCGAAGTTCGTGAGGCAGTAATGGATGCGTTGCGTGAACGCAATAAACCAGTATCTGTTAAAGTCGG
>NZ_CAUVFT010000062.1:0-2537 GCF_963551295.1 uncultured Veillonella sp. | reverse complement strand
GTGACCAAAGCATGACCTCTTGGTTGTGCGCTTCGATATAGGCATCGTCATGGAAAGTCATACGCGAAACCATATGCAGGTAATCCTGGTCGCAGCTCGTACCACTACAAGGTGTGGGGCAAGTCGGTGCATTCTCAAAGACGTTGATATTCCAGTTGCCCTTGTTGGCTTGGGTCTTCATGAAGAGACCATAGCCCGTGACTGTCTCACCGTGTAAGGTGCCCGTAGTCGGTACGCTGCCCATACCTGAGCCGCTACCGCCGTAGTACGCAAACTTCTTGTAGACGTCGATGTAGTCCGAAGCCACTGCAGCAAAACCACCCTTAGTGATGGCCGTACCATTAGCGTCCTTATCAAACTTCATCAAGAATGTACGTGCCTTATTTTCGCTTGCGACTGCATCGCAATGGAGGTCGGTACCGCATCCGCCCAATGCTCCGCCAATATAACCTTCGCCTACCTTCTTCAGACTGCCATCATTGCACTTTTCATAATCCTTGCTCAGGAATGGATCGTGTCGTGTACCGATGTTCTGCAGACCACCGTAGTTCAACTTGATGTTATTGTCAGCTGCGATAAATACACTACCACTTGCACCGTGTGCTTTGTATTCGAAGTCTTGCAGATAAACGTTGTTACGTTCCTCTTCGCAAGTACAAGATTTGTAGTTCGGCAGATCGCTAAGGTTATCGGTCTGAGCTAAGAAAGCCAAGCTACCACGCATCGTATCCACATTGAACGGATTACGCATATCGATGTCACCAAAACGAGTACGGAAGATGGCATCACCTGTAGAGCTTACATCCTCAAAACTCAGATAAGCACCCTTGTTAAAGATGATGTTACCACGATTACCGGCATCTACCGTCAAGGTTCCCTTACCACCACGATAGAACAAGCCCCAATCCGTGGCATTTGATGCGGAGGTATTCCCTCCTCCAGGATAAGGACGAACACAGTGGTTTACACCAGAGATAATACCTGCATTCTCATAGAACTGCAAAGCACGTCCTGAGCGATTGTAAAGCATGCTATCGCCTGGGCTGCCGCAACGCCAAAGGCCAGAGAATGGTATCGCGATGACGGTCGGGTGATCACTACCTGTAGGCTGATTAACGGCAATGTGCGAGAAGTAGATATTACCACCAGCCAGTCTCGATCCATCATCCGGTACGGAATTGCGATCCGTTTTCTCTTCCCAACCTGCTTTAATCCACAAGTGCCCCTTCGTATTGCTTGCTGGGATCGTGTAGATAAACCGGTTCTTATCATATGACACATCGTTTGCCACTGGGTTACCACACAACGCAGACAGTCTACGCTGCATGATATAGCCATTGTTCATTGTGGCTACGTATTGATAGGGATTCTGCGTCGGGGTATTGTCGTTATAACCGAGATAGATATCACCCTTGTGCGAGATGATCTCCATCGTATCGCCCGTAGAGGTCTCATCCACATAATCCAGCATGGCTGTCCAAATATGGTTTTCGGCTTTCAGCTGCGTCATACCAGCTGCCGTATTGTTGCGATTGATTCGAACAGAGTCGAAGAAGTGGATATTACCACGACGACCGGTAGCATTAGCATGTGACTTTACGTCGTTATGGCTAGCCGGATCATGGCGCCAATCCTCCGCAAGGATCGAGATCGTGCTGTCACTCTTATAAGCGATCGTCACAGGGCGCTCGGTCTGGATATAGCCTGCACGCGAAAGCCATGTCAACGGACCAGCCGAAGAGGCATTCCCGTAGGCAAAGTCTACACGGCCCATCGTATTGATGTTACGCTCAGCTTCCCATTTGGTAATCGTCTTCGAACCCGCCGGTACAGTGAATGTGATCGGTGCCTCACGCGTGTCGCAGCTTCCGCTGGCTGCGTCTTTATTGGAGAAAATGTCATTTTCAGCATAAAGATAGATCTGCGATCCAGCAGCCTGACCACCCGTAGGCTCGGTATAATTAAAGGTGTGCTCCACATCGATGTCGTTATCCAGCTTAAACGTGCTACAACCTGCCCAGAGCTTCGTAAGCGCTGCACCGGTATTGCTGCGCTCGAGGTTCACTAAGGAGTTAGTCAGGATGTAACCATCCTTCGCATGCAGCACGACCGTGTCATTGACCTCTGTCTCTACCTTGAACTCATTCACTACAGATGTATTATTCACATCATATTCTGAGACATTCACACCGCCCAACGTGATGTTTCGCTCAGCTAACAGACCAAGGCTGGCCCAGTCTTTCGCATTGCTCGTAAACTGGAAATGTACGGCATTGTGCGTCGTAATGTCCCGTCCGGCTTGCCAGATCGTGCGTCCTGCACCTTCTTGTTTGAAGTTCACGCCATTCGTAAGCGTAGAAGGACTGTTCTTTCCAAGACGAGTATGGATATCATTACCGGCGTACCATGTGATGTTTCCCGACGCAGTGTTTGTGCTTTCGAAGTCCGTCTTGCTGCGGGTATCGATGTCGTGGTTCGCATGCCAGATTACGTTGCCTTCCTTTTCGTTCTTGAACGCAACTAAGAAATGGTCGGAG
>NZ_CAUVFT010000061.1:0-2794 GCF_963551295.1 uncultured Veillonella sp. | reverse complement strand
AATTTTAGAAAATATCTTTATAATAAAAAATTAAGAGAACGTTCATGACTTTAGTAGTGCTTTCTTTTATAATATTTGCAGTATCGCCATTATTGTCTTTGCCGATAACCTTGTGGGGGGTTTTATGTGATAAAAAATATAAACCCTATTTTGGCTTAGTGCTAGCTCTTTTTGTAGGTTATTTTTTGTACCATGTAGAACCAGATATAACGAAAGATTTGTATAGATACATATCTACTATGGAAGAGTTCCTTAGCCATTCATTTAGTGCAACGATTAAAGATATATGGAATAATAGCGACCCACTATCTTACACAATCATGTATCTGGTGTCGCTAATTTTCAGTCCAAAACACATAGTATTCATAGCACCTATTATATGTTATCCAATATACCTGTGGATAATTTCAGATTATGCAAAAAGGGAGAGCGTCAATAATACAACCGAGAAGTTTGTAGTAATATCTTTTCTCGTGATATTCGCTATAGCTACAACATTCTTGGGTATTAGATATGGTATAGCTGTAGCAGTATTCATCCTAGCTCTATATCAAGATAGTGTTCATAAAAGACCTTTTGTTGGTATAGTTTTATATATAATATCAACTTTGTTACATAGTTCAATGGCGCTAGTAGTCATATTACGCGCGTTGTTATTTGTACTCAAAAATATACCTTGGCTATGGTATACCTTAGTGGTATTGTCAGCTACATCCGTACTCCTCATGCAATCGTTAGCAAAAAATTTGTCTAGCGTACCTTTTTTGTCCACGTTTAGTGATAGAGCAGATGTATATACGCAACCATACACTCCTATTGGTATGGTTTATTTTCTTAGCATAGGTATTTCTATAATAGCTACTGCACTGTTGATATTATTTAGAAAATACGGAAAAGATGAAAATAAACTATCGACTATTTTTCACTTAAATTTAACAGTTTTTGTTATCGGATTAGTAAATATACAAAACTACTACTTGGCATCTAGATATTTTACAATAGGAAAAATACTATTCTGTATAACAATTATACCAATGCTGTCAGGGATAGCTAAAATAGAAGACTCTGTAAAAAGAAAAACTGTCGCATATGCTCTATGGTCTGCTGTTATAATATTAATGGTACTTAGTGCCCCCCTGCAAATGAATGGTATTCTTGATTATCACTATAACGGTCTATCAAAATCACTATTAATAAACGAACTACTTATACATTAGAAAGCGCGCCATGAAAAATACAGTGTCAATAATTATACCTATATATAATATTCAAGAATATATAAAACCATGCCTAGAATCAGTGCTTGGACAAACACACAACGATATAGAAGTGATATTAATAAATGACGGATCTTCTGATGATAGCGGTAGTATTTGCGATTCATATGCAAATCAGGATGACAGAGTAAGGGTTATTCATCAAAACAATCTAGGTGTCTCAGCTGCCAGGAATAAGGGCTTAGCAGCAACCACTGGAGAGTATATAATGTTTGTCGATGGAGATGATATGATAGACACCAACATGGTGGCATATATGTTGGACAAGGCATCGACCAATAGCAACTGCACTCTTGTGTCCTGCGCGGTGACAAGGCGCCATAACAATATTGGCATCAGTGGCGAGAATACTCTCCGATTTAATAAAGTAGAAGCTAGTATTGATATGTTGTACATGAATAACATGGATAATGGTCCTTGTGCAAAACTCATACCTTCTAAAATAGCTAAATCCATAAAATTTAATCCAAAGATAACTATAGCCGAAGATTTAGACTACATATATAAAATATTGCAAAAAATAGATAATGAAGTATTTATTAACAGTAATCTTTATTATTATAGAATAGCTCCAGGTAGCGCAATGACGAAACCCTTCACCGAGAGAAGGATGGATGGATTTATAGCGACAAGGGAGATAGTGTCTCACGCCCTGAAAACGGGAAACAATAGAATGATAAATGCTGCTAAATTTCGTCATTTTGCAGAAGCTTTCTTTGTATTATCGTCAATAGGCGGAGAGCAAAGGAAGTACCGCGAGCAATATAATATAACTTGTGATGAATTTAATAAATATAGATTTAGTGTGATCGCAAATAAGGAAGCGCCTAAAAAGTTTAGGCTTCTAGCTATGTTAAGTATAATAAATATTAAATTGGCCATATATTTATCAAAGTTAAGAATACGCAAGAAAGTATAAGTTGTAAGTATGAAAACTGTAAATTTACGATATTATGGGGCGGCTAACCTAGGCGACGATATCTTTATAAAAATTATTTTAGATAGATATAAAAATAAATTTTATCTAGGATGCAAGGAAAAACGGTATATAAAAGAAAATAAGAATATATTATTTCGAGACAACTATATCCGCTTGTTGATAGGAAAAGTCAAATATATTCTTACTTCTAAGTATCACATACCTTTTGGACTAAACAAAGGTGACCTACTAGTATACATAGGAGGCTCATTGTTTATTGAAAACAATAATTTGGACGCCTGGAGGCGAGAGAAGCAATTTTATGATAGCTTAGATAAGCCATACTATATTTTAGGATCCAATATTGGGCCGTACAGTTCACCTGAATTTATCAAAATTGTACATTCGATTTTTAGTAGAGCAGAAGATGTATGCTTGCGCGATAGTTATTCCTATGAACTAGTAAGGGATTTGGACAATGTTAGACTTGCGACAGATATCGTATTTACTTTAGATGTCTCTAAATATAAATGCGACACTAAAAGTAATAATCATGTAATATCTGTGATTGATGCATCAAGAAAGTTTGATAGCGAAA
>NZ_CAUVFT010000060.1:0-2909 GCF_963551295.1 uncultured Veillonella sp. | reverse complement strand
GCCGGCACGGCTCTACCGAAATGTTCACACCAGAACCAAGCTGACGGCGAATCAATGAGACTTGCTCGCGACCTGTCGCAACAGTGATGGGCGTATCCGGCGCAACGCACTGCACTTGGCGGCAGACACGCTGAATCATCGATTCCAGCGACCCATCCTCGCGCCTCAAAATACGAAGAAATTGCTTGGAATATAACTCATTAGACAACGGCCACAAGCGTTTGCCTGCACCACCTGAAAGCAGGACGATCTGCATCTCAAATTCACTCCTTATTCTCATACGAACCATCTAATCGTTCTTGAAAAATACATGCCTTAAGACAAGAAGAGGCATAAAATCGCCTTTCTTAGTACAGAAGATATTAGGAAACCACACCGCATTATTTCCCCTAACTAGATTTGGGATGAACTTGTTCGTTTTGTTATTGCAATTAGCTATGGCTACAAAATTCAATCTACCGATAAAAAAGTATTTTCTTTAATAAACCTATTCGGTTTATTATTTTTACAATAACGATTATTATCTCCATGATAATAGCTGCTACAATAAATGTTGCTATCACTTCCGTTATTATCCCGTACATATATAACGGATTGACCCCCGTAGACCTCACATAATTTTGATATATTGAACCCATTATCATCTCTAAAAAAACTATTTGAATCAGATAAATCTCTAAAGTATATCTACCTCGTTTAAGCGCCATTTTATAGAGTAAACCTTCACCTCCGTAAGACATCATCTTATGTATCACGCGCATAAATATATACGATCCTGAAAAACCTAAAAATATCTTTAATATATCAATATTCAATATCTCCATTAAAGAAAATTTATGATAATTAATTGTAAAAAGATTTGGTTCACATGACATATTTTCGAATAAATAAAAACAGAGTGCATACACCGGAACCGATATATATATATATATTACTATTTATTTTATTTATACTATACTTATGCATGCAATAACCCGTAAGAAAAAATAAATACATAAATATTCCGCTATTTCCACCATATACAATAATCGAACATGGAATACTGAATAAAAAATACTTTATATCATATTTAAAATTACCACTACAGAAGAGCGATGTTACTATTATGATAATCGTATTTATTACTAATGCTCCTAAAAACCATATATTATAAACACTCTTAATATAAGCAATAATTAAATTAAAAATATTATTATACGTATTTCCAATAAAAAATATACTGACTAATAATTTCAATCCTCCAAAAGTAAGCATTGGCATTATTAATGCGATTATCCTGCTAGATAACTTAATCGATATATATTTTTTTATTGATAAATTATTAATCGACACAGAAAGAAAATATCCACAGATACCCATAAAAATTGGCATATGAATTGTATATATTAGGCAATATACAATATCATTGCTTGGATTTTGTAGCATACAAGTCTGTTGAATAACATGTCCCCACAAAACTAAAAACATAGCTACATATTTCACAATATCAAAATACGGATTTCTCTGTTGCATTCAATCAACCCATTTCTAACAATTCTACTTGATGCACCCAATCATATCAAAATCCATTGTGCACTTGTCAACAAAAACTGGACACAAAAATTCCAAAAATAGTCATGAAAATCTGAACGTCAGACAAACCTTATCGAAGCGTTAGACAACCGTTGAAGACCGAGATTTTTATGCTGGTTTGGATGTCTACGGAATCTATTCACAATGACCGTTTATCAAGTGTCGGCTCTTCCGCGCTTGGGCGCGAACCGTTCCCGATACTGCTTTGGAGTAAGGTATCCAAGGGCGTATGCGGGACGCTCTTCGTTGAAGAATCGAATATATTCGGTGACCTGCCCAGGGAGACATCGTCTGCAGATGTGATGTGCAAATCTGTAAACAACTCGGCCTTTACCCATCCGTTGATGGCTTCCATGGCGGCATTGTCCGTTGGCGTGCCGGCTCTGGACATGGATCTAGTGATGTTATACATGGGCAGGAGTTCGTTGTAGCTTTTGGAAGCGTATACAGAGCCTCGGTCACTATGAAGGACAAGCTCCTGATTCGGATATTGCTTCTTGAACTCGATGACATCCCGCAAACCATTGAGATAGGTCATACGATCGCCGCGCTTGGACGAAAGCGAATGTGCAATCAGCTCATCATTCCATAAATCCATATACAACGTGAGCTCATAATAGATGCCCCTCACATAAAAGGCAGTCATGTCACTCACCACGCATTCCATCGGACCGGCAATATTGATTCCTGCGAGCAACAGATTCGGGTACGTCTTGAACGAATCCCCGGGCTTCTTGTACTTGTAATGCTTGGAAACGCTCTTGATTCCAGCAATCTTGCAGCATTTATGTGCATAGGGATCGGAAAAGACGATTCCCTTGTCCAACCTGATCTTGGCATTCAACCAACGATACCCGTGAGAAGGAAAGCGGCTATGGTATTGCTGAAACAACTCGATGCTCTTAGCAAGCTGTTTCTTCTGTTCCGATGGATTTTCAACGCTCTTCTTCCAATTGTAGAAACTGCTGCGTGGAATGCCCATCTTTTCGCAGAGCAGCTGGATAGGGAACTCCCCGGAAAGCTCCACGATTACTTGGTACTCTTCTTGCCGATAGGAATGAACTTCTTTTCCGCACCAACTCCTTCCACCAGATAGCCTTTTTTTAAGCGCGCTTCCGTAATCCTAGCCATCACAAGGGCGTCGATCAGCTCTTCTTTCGTCATGGATTGGATGTCTTCCAGTCCTGCGGGCGTCGGCTTGAATTTCATATTGGCAAGACCGCAGTTGCTCTTTGTTCCTCGTTTCGGAGGGAGTCGGTTGGCATTTCGGTACTGCCGCATGTAATTCCGCGCCGTTTCGTCGCTGATCTCATATTCTTCTGCTGCTTCATATCTTG
>NZ_CAUVFT010000059.1:0-3066 GCF_963551295.1 uncultured Veillonella sp. | reverse complement strand
TATTGATATTATTGGGTGGAAAGCATTTTGACCTTTCTTACGGAAAAGCTATTTTTGAGTCCAACAATATTATATTATGGGGCGTTGATATACCAGATTTATTCTATCCATGTATTTTATGTTCAATGTTGTTGTTTTCTGTAGTGCCTAGGAAACTTTGGTTAAAAGATAATAATGTTGAACTTAAGGGAATAATTTTTGATAATAGGGTTATAGATGTACTCTGGGGTGAGCGTACTGATTTAACTACCTCTCAAATTAAAGCTATAAACTCTTTTTATAGTCGCCAAGATAAAAGGCCTCTTTTAACAGATCTTTATAAAAGCATATTAATTGACAGTCTTTGGCCTAATGGACGAAGCACAGTTCGTCAATGGAATCTGTTTAATGTATATTTAGCGTTTATAATATACAATATGATATTAAATTATAATATCGAAAACTGTGCTCTGCGATATGCTTTATACGTTTATCTTATATATATTATTATCAACATGATCTTTAGACGTTTGAGAGATAGCAATAGTAGTATATTTTGGATTATTGGCTTATTTGTCCCTATTATCAATATATATGTATTGTATTTGCTGTATAATAAAACCTCTGCGTTATATGATAAAGAAAGTAACAGTATTTTTTATTATGCATTATGATACATAAAATATGGAGATATGAGATTGTATGTTAAAGATCTTTCTATGGCTGAACAACAATCAGAAATTAAAACTTCTTGACTTTCATTCTATAGAAACATTATAATCAGATTATAATTTTATACTCGCCTGAAATAAACCGATGAGGTGGAGATAAAAATAGGATATGCACTCACAGAGAGCGGGATTAGCTGAGAACCCGTAGTACGCAGCTTATTAAATGGACCACCGAGGGCGCATGGAAAAGAATGAACTTTCACAGTCATTCCTAGTATGGTGCGACGTCACACGAGCGTTAGTCGTGAGGGATATGTTAGTATCCTGCGAAAGGGGAATGCACTGCATTCAAACAAGGTGGTACCGCGATTTATAGCACAATACAAATATTTTCTAATAATTGTATAAGAATAGAACTATAAACTCGTCCTTGACGTTATATTGTCATGGGCGAGTTTTTTTATTGGCAAATGCCAGATGGAGGTTCTCATGATTTTCCCTAGTCTTGACCGTGTGAAAGCTATCGCACCGGGCTACGATATCGTGCCTGTATATATGGAAATTTTATCCGACGTACGCACACCGATTAGTGTGTTGAAAGCGTTAAAACAAGTGAGCAGTCATACGTACTTGCTTGAAAGTGCGGATAATAGTAATCATTGGGGCCGTTACTCCTTCTTGGGTTATGATCCTAAGATTGAGCTATTCTGCAAAAACCATAAAATGACCATCAAAGACGGGACGACTCGTACCTTTGAGTGTTCTGATCCTGCCGCAGAGATTCGCAATATTTTGAGTCAATATAAAAGCCCTCGCTTAGAAGAGTTACCAACCTTCACAGGCGGCTTTGTAGGCTACTTCGCATGTGAATATATTCGCTACATCGAGCCAACATTGGATTTCCCAATACTAGATGATGACTCTGCCATGGTTAACGATGTAGACCTTATGCTCTTTGATAAAGTTATCGCTTTTGACCATTACAAAAATAAAATTTACTTGATTGCTAACATCAGCACAAATGATTTGGAACGCAACTACAACAAGGCTGAGCTTGAATTGAAAACTCTTGCTGATCTCGTTGTAAACGGCAAAGAGGCGGATGTTCCAAAAGGCATCCTTAAAACAGAGTTTACCTCTGAGTTTACAAAGGATGAGTTTGAAGCAGTTGTTAAAAAGACACAGCACTACATCAAGGAAGGGGATATCTTCCAATGTGTTGTATCTAATCGCCGCGAAGCCGAGTTTGAAGGGAGCTTGTTAAATGCATACCGCGTATTACGTACCTTGAATCCATCTCCATACATGTTCTACTTATCTGGCGGTGATGTAGAGCTCACAGGTGCTTCTCCAGAAACTTTGGTGAAAATGACAGATGGTAAAATGTACACCTTCCCAATTGCAGGCACTATGCGCCGCGGTAAAAACGAAGCAGAGGACCTCGCTATTGAAGAAAAACTCATCAACGATGAAAAAGAGTTGGCTGAACATAACATGCTCGTTGACCTTGGGCGCAATGATTTAGGTAAAATTTCTAAATTCGGTTCCGTAAAAGTTGAAGCATTACATATGTTGCAACGTTTCTCCCATGTCATCCATATTACATCTACTGTAAGCGGTGACATTCAAGACGGCAAAGATGCCCTCGATGCCATTGGTGCTACATTGCCAGCAGGCACCTTATCTGGGGCTCCTAAGATTCGTGCTATCGAGATTTTACACGAACTTGAAAAAAGTCCACGCGGCGTATACGGCGGCGCCGTAGGTTATATCGACTTCTCCGGTAACATGGACGTATGTATCGGCATCCGCATGGCCATGAATAAAGGCGGTAAGGTCTATGTTCGTGCTGGCGCAGGTATCGTTCGCGATAGCGTTCCTGAAAGCGAATACAATGAGACCTTGATAAAAGGCCAATCTATGATTTCCGCAATTACAAGTGCACAGGAGGTAGAATAATGGTACTCCTTATAGATAATTACGATAGCTTCTCCTTCAATTTATACCAATTAGTAGGCTCTATCGATCCAGATATTAAAGTCATCCGCAGTGATGAATTAACAGTTGAAGAAATCCGTGCGTTGAAACCAGACTATGTGATACTTTCACCAGGACCTGGTAGACCAGCTGATGCGGGGGTATACGAAGACCTCTTGCGCGAATGCAAAGGCGAATTCCCAATCCTCGGCGTATGCCTCGGTCACCAAGCCATTGGTGAAGTATTCGGTGGCACCGTTTCCTACGCAAAACAAGTGATGCACGGCAAACAAAGCGTAGCGAAACAAGTCCACCCATCCAAAATCCTTAAAGGCGTACCAGAACAATTTGAAGTGGCTCGATACCACTCCTTAGCGATTATCGACGAAACCATGCCAAGCGAACTCATCGTTACATCCATTACAGACGACGGCGAAGT
>NZ_CAUVFT010000058.1:0-3121 GCF_963551295.1 uncultured Veillonella sp. | reverse complement strand
ATTGCACGTGCACGTTTGATAGATGTAGTCAATTTGCGTTGATGTTTTGCGCAAGTACCGGAAATACGACGAGGTAAGATTTTGCCGCGTTCAGTCGTAAAACGACGAAGTTTAGCAACGTCTTTATAGTCGATTTGATCGATATGGTCTGCACAGAAAACGCATACTTTTCTTCTTGGCTTTCTGCTTCTATCTCTTCTCATTGCGAATCCTCCTTTTCGAATTAGTAGGAGTCCCTGACACTAGAACGGGATGTTTTCGTCATCGCCGCCTGTACTGAAACTATCAAAATTGGACCCACCTTCGAAAGAATTAGTGTTCATATCAAGGGATTGGCCCACAAAGTTCGCTACCACTTCAGTAACGTACCGTTTTTGACCGTCCTGAGTCTCGTAAGAACGAGTTTGCAAACGACCTTCTACAAAGCAACGACTGCCTTTGCGAAGATTGCCTGCCGCTTCACCAAGTTTCCCCCACGCAACACAGTTGATGAAAGCAGTTTGTTCTTTCGTCTCATTTGTTGTGGAATCAATATAGGTATTTGTAGCAGCCACTGTAAAAGTTGCTACCGCACGACCAGTTTTGGTATAGCGTACTTCAGGATCACGAGCTAAATTACCTAGAATTTGTACAGAGTTCATGTTTTCCTCCAGGCTTTAATTATGCTTCGTGTTTAACAATTAGATGTCTTAGGACTTCATCGTTGATTTTCAATACACGATCGATTTCTTTGATTTCAGCAGGGGCTGCCTCAAAATTAATCAATACATAGAAACCGTCAGTGAATTTCTTCACCGCGTAAGCAAGACGACGCTTGCCCCAACGATCTACCTTTTCTACTGTGCCGCCTACACGAGCAATTAAAGCTTCTACTTTTTCAATAACAGCGTTAGTTGCTTCCTCTTCAGCTGGTTTCACAATAAACATGACTTCGTATTTGTTCATACAAAATCACCTCCTCTTTCGGACTAATGCCCCTATCGACACATAGGGGTAGGAAGTGCTTACCATCAATAAGCCTTACTATTATAACCTAAAAAAATGATGAAAGCAAGGGTTCAGTTTAAGGCCTTGCTTTCACAAATATTATATACGATTATATTTTTCATCCTCAGGAAAAGCAATAATAGCGCAGATAATTACAAATATTGCTATTACACCCATCATAGGATAGGCCGTATCATTTGGCAAGAAGGTAAGTATCAACGATGACACAATACCACTACCATATTGCATGGCACCTAATAGTGCTGCCCCGGACCCGGCCATTCTACCTGCTCTATCTAAAGCTAATGCATTTGTTACTGCTGCAATAATGCCGTTCATGGAAAAGAATAAAAAACAGCCAATAACGATTAACCACAGTGAATGGTAACCTAAGAACATCAAACCCATAACAATGGATACACAAATAGCAGCAAATAGTGTGGCAAATTTCAATAGTCTATCGAGGCGTATAGCACTTACAATACGACGATTAATAGCACTTAACAACATAACACCAATAATATTGACAGAAAAGAGATAACCAAAATATTCTTTGGGCACTTCATACACATCTATATATACATAAGGTGATCCCGTTAAAAACGAATAAATAGCAATATAAAATGAGCTAACACATAGTGTATATTTCATAAAACCTTTGTTGCGTAACAAAATCCAATAATTATTATAAGTATGACCTATAGACTTTTTACTCCGCTTCTCTACAGGATGTGTTTCCGGAAGCACTAATACGGCAACGAGCATTAAAAGCCCTATACCAACAAGCAACCAGAATATAGAATGCCATGTATACCATACAAGTAGATGGCCTGCCAACATCGGCCCTGCAATAGGCGCTATGGCCATAACAATAGCTAAGGTAGATAACATTTTAGCCGCTTCAGTCCGACCATATAAATCCCGAATCATAGCCCGCGATAGCATCGGTCCTACGCAAGCACCAAATGCCTGAAACACACGCCAAGCCAATAACTCCATCATAGAGGAACTCAAGGCACAACCTACAGAACCAATGATAAATAAAGCCACCCCTATAATCAGTGGCTTCTTACGACCAATTTTATCGCTAACGGCGCCCCAAAAAAGCTGAGCTAGCGCAAACCCAATTAAGAAACCCGTCAACGTAAGCTCCGCATCACCATTGAGGTCACGCCCCATCTCAGGCATAGCCGGCAAATAAATATCCGTCGACAACGATGTAAACGCCATCAAAGCACTTAATATAGACGTAAAAAGCCATCCCTTATTGCTAATCGTCAGCATAAAGACACCACTTTCATATAAAACCGCACTATAATATGTATTCATTTAGATTATATCAGAAATAAAATTAATGCTATATAAAGTTTTGATTTTTTCAATAAAAAAGCGTAGTAAAATACTACGCAAAAATTGGTCTATAGTAATATCACTCTTTGCACTATTCAAATAGTATAAAGACAAAAGCCTAACGCAACAGAGTATACAAAATACTCGCACGCTAGGCAATCCTAAAAAATGTTTATAAGATGAGCCTAACGCTACCACACGTCGATGGCTCTCTTTTTATTTATTATACAACATAAATATAATTTCTAAAAGAAATTATAAAACAAATGGTATGACTAATAAAGTCCTCATAATACGACCTTTTATAGTCATAGACTTAAACAATATTTATATAAATCAGAAATTCTATAGAAAATCCTTGCGTCATTATTCTATATAATTTACTATATATAGAGAAATCTGATTATAAAAAGGAGTCATCATGGCTAATATCAATGAAAACTACTTAAACCTACAAGGTTCTTATTTATTCGCTAATATTGCTAAAAAGGTAAATGAGTACCAAACTGCTCATCCAGATGCAGATATTATTCGTCTTGGTATCGGCGATGTTACATTACCTCTTGCTCCAGCAATTATCGATGCTATGAGTAAAGCTGTTCAAGAAATGGGAAAAGCAGAAACATTCCGAGGTTATGGCCCCGAACAAGGTTATGACTTCTTACGTCAAGCTATTATTGATGGCGATTACAAACCATTGGGCGTAGATATCGCTATTGACGAAGTATTCGTTTCCGATGGTGCAAAATCTGACGTTGGTAATATCCAAGAGTTATTCAGCGAA
>NZ_CAUVFT010000057.1:0-3169 GCF_963551295.1 uncultured Veillonella sp. | reverse complement strand
ATTCAAGGATACTCAAATTGACCAATCTCATTATCAGCCTAATCACGACCACGCTTTTTCAGTTGTTCATATTCACTTGGCGTCAAAATCCAAACTTCTCTTACCTGATTCTGATGATTCAAAAAAACACCTACAGGTTGCCCTACATATCCTTGTAATCGATTTTTAGTAATAAATCTATTGTGAGTATCCTTAATTCGAATACTTTCTAAAGCTTCAGTTTCAGTTCTATTGCTTCCAAGTAGCCCCAGAGTCAAAATCTGAGTCCAACTCCATCCATCGCCAGCCAATACGATATCTGGATAATTAACTTGTTTCAGTACAGCTAAACGAATATCAGAAGGTAAAACTCGAGCAGCCCAAACCTGAGAACCTATAAATAACGTCAACCCCAATACCAATAACTTCTTCATATAACACCCATTCGTATTTCCTAACATTTAAACTAGTAGACCATGATAAGCCTAACGCAATGCAAAGTGTAGCATAAATGAACACCTTAACACGACTTAAAGGAATCTGACTTTCATGAAATTACTTACATACAAAAATTTTAATTAGAACTAAATATCCCAGATCATCTAGACGCTTCTAGCAAATACGCAAAAAAGCCGGTCAAAAAGTGACCGGCTTTATATTACTCATCCCGTGCATCAGCTTTATCAACCAGCTCAACCAAAGCCAGCGGCGCATTATCACCTTGACGGAATCCACATTTTAAAATACGAATATAGCCGCCATTACGAGACATAAAACGTTGCCCTAAATCATCAAATAGCTTAACTACCACATCACGATCACGTGTTCGATTGAAAGCCAATCTACGATTTGCTAAAGATGGTTTCTTACCTAAAGTAATTAACGGCTCTACAACTCGGCGAAGTTCTTTTGCTTTAGGCAAAGTTGTCACGATAGATTCATGAACCAACAAAGAATTTGCCATATTCCTTAACATTGCAGCCCTATGACTACTAGTCCTATTTAATTTACGATTACCATTGCGATGGCGCATACTATTATCCTTTAATATTCAAACTTTAAGGCTTCTCTAAATTTATTGGAGGCCATGCTTCAAGTTTTGAACCAAGAGTCAATCCTTTAGAAGCAAGAACTTCTTTAATTTCATTTAAAGACTTCCTACCCAAGTTTGGTGTTTTTAACAACTCTGTCTCAGTACGCTGAATCAAATCACCAATATAATAGATATCTTCAGCTTTCAGGCAGTTAGCAGACCGTACTGTTAATTCCAAATCATCTACAGGACGTAATAAAATAGGATCAATAGGTGGAGCTACTTCCTCAACTTCCTCAATAGGAGTGCCTTGCAAATCAGCAAATACAGCCATCTGATCAATCAATATTCGAGCAGCACTACGAACTGCTTCTTCTGGCTCTAAAGAACCATCCGTTTCAATATCTAAGACTAACCGATCAAGATCTGTTCGCTGCTCCACTCGCGCAGGCTCAACATCAAAGCTAACACGAGCAATAGGAGAGAAACTTGCATCCAATTGAATAGATCCAATATTATTTTCATTCCCTGATTTTTTCCGTCCTACAACAGATTGGTAACCGCGGCCTTTCTCGACCTTAATTTCCATTTCAATGTCAGCATTATCGGACAAATGACAAATAACATGATTAGGATTTATAACTTCAGCATCATGTGGCAACTCAATATCACTTGCCAACACCACACCTGAACCTGACTTCTTCAACCTCAGACGCACTTCATTTCGGCCATGCAGTTTAAATATTATACCCTTAATATTTAACAACACATCAACAACATCTTCTTGAATACCATCTAATGTAGAATATTCATGTAACACACCTGTTATTGAAACCTCTGTCGGTGCAAAGCCATCCATAGATGATAATAAGATGCGACGCAACGCATTACCTAAAGTATGACCAAATCCCCGCTCAAATGGTTGCATCGACACTTTTGCGCGAGTAGGTGATATAGTGCTAACATCAATTTGCCTAGGCTTCAAGAATTCGGAAGTGCTATTATGCATTTAGCTGTCCCTCTTTAAGCTAGTATTTACTTGGAATAGAATTCCACCACTAGCTGTTCATTAATATCACCAGTTAACTCTGAACGGTCGGGCATATTTTTAAAAATACCTTCCATTTTTCCAGTATCAACAGCAACCCAGCCAGGCAAACCAATCTGAATAGCCAACCCTAGCGCTTCCTGAATTCGAACCTGTTTTTTAGCCTTCTCTCGAACAGCAACAACATCACCTGGTTGAACTTGAAAAGAAGGGATATTTACGACATGTCCATTAACGACAATAGCCTTATGAGCAACCAATTGTCGCGCTTCTGCTCTCGTAGACCCGAAACCCATACGATAAACCACATTATCTAAACGGGATTCTAATAGTTGCAATAACAATTCCCCTGTAGAGCCTTTTCTTCTAGAAGCTTCCGCAAAATATCGTCTAAATTGACGTTCTAATACACCATAAATACGGCGTATTTTTTGCTTTTCACGCAACTGCAGACCATACCCCGAAAGCCGTGCTTTTTTTGCACCATGCTGACCAGGAGCTGAGTCAAATTTACACTTAGATTCTACTGAACGACGAGCACTTTTTAGGAACAAATCAGTCCCTTCTCGACGAGCCAATTTACATTTAGGGCCAATATACCGTGCCATAATTCCAATCACTCCAAATTCTAAATACGACGTTTTTTAGGTGGACGACAGCCATTATGTGGCAATGGCGTCACATCTGTAATGCTAGTTATTTTAAAACCCAGAGCATTCAAAGCACGGACAGATGACTCTCGACCAGGGCCCGGTCCTTTAATACGCACTTCTAAATTCTTGATACCATACTCTTGGGCAACTTTACCAGCTGTTTCTGCTGCAACTTGAGCAGCGAATGGTGTACTTTTGCGCGAACCTTTAAAACCGGCACCACCAGAAGTAGCCCAAGATAATGCATTCCCTTGGCGATCGGTAATAGTAATGATAGTATTATTGAAAGATGCATGAACATGCACAATACCTTCACTAATAGTCTTGCGTACTTTTTTACGTACACGCAAAGCTGTGTTTGCTTTTGCCATTAAACTAATCCTTTAAAATTTATTTTTTACCTGCAATAGCTTTTCTTGGACCTTTACGTGTACGAGCATTTGTTTTAGTACGCTG
>NZ_CAUVFT010000056.1:0-3218 GCF_963551295.1 uncultured Veillonella sp. | reverse complement strand
ATATGCTACTTTGGGTGAAATTTGTAATGTATTGCGCGAAGTATTCGGTGAATACGAAGCTCATTCTACATTATAATATCGGCTGATTTCGGAGGTAATATATCATGGCAGAAAAACGTATTAGAGTAATTGTAGCAAAACCAGGTCTTGATGGTCATGACCGTGGTGCAAAAGTAGTAGCACGCGCACTTCGCGATGCTGGTTTCGAAGTAATCTACACTGGTCTTCGTCAAACACCAGAACAAATCGTTGAAGCAGCGCTTTCTGAAGACGTTAATGTAGTTGCATTATCTCTTCTTTCCGGTGCTCACAATACATTGTTCCCTAAAATTGTTGAACTTTTGAAAGAAAAAGGCATGGGGGATGTTCTTGTAATCGGTGGTGGCGTTATTCCTGACGCTGATATCCCTGGCTTGAAAAAAGCAGGCGTAGCTGCTGTATTCACTCCTGGTACACCAACCGGCGATATCGTTAAATTCATTAAAGAACACGTGAAATAATTAATTTAATGGGTGAGAGGGACTCAACTGTGCGGCTGAATCCCTCTATTCCCATATTTTAAGATAGGTGGTGAGGCGAATGGATTTAGTTAAAGAACTATTTGAGGGTTCTCGACTAGCCTTAGCACGGTCCATTACTGCTGTAGAGAATGAGTATGATAATGCTATCGATATTATGAAGGCCATTTATCCTGAAACAGGACGTGCTCGTATTCTCGGTATTACAGGGGCCCCTGGTGCCGGTAAAAGTACCTTGACCGATAAAGTTGTTAAACATTATTTGGATCAGGGTAAAAAAATCGGCATCGTTGCCATCGACCCGACTAGCCCATTCTCGGGTGGTGCTATTTTGGGGGACCGTATTCGAATGAATGATTTGACGTTAAATGAAAATGTATTTATTCGAAGCATGGGGACACGCGGTAGTTTAGGCGGTTTGTCTAAAAAAACTGCGGACGTTGTCAAGCTGATGGATGCCTTTGGTATGGATCTCGTTATCATTGAAACCGTAGGTGTAGGACAATCGGAAGTGGATATCGTAAAAAATGCGGATACCACATTAGTTGTTCTTGTGCCTGGCCTTGGTGATGATATTCAAGCAATTAAGGCAGGGATTCTTGAAATTGGCGATGTATTTGCTATCAACAAAGCGGATAGGGACGGTTGCGATCGTTTGAATGTTGAAATCGAGATGATGCTTGATCTCGATTCTCGCGAAGTCAAATGGAGACCTCCGATTAAGCGTACTGTTGCCAGCAAAGATCAAGGTGTAGATGAACTCATCGAAGCCTTGGATGAACATTTTGAGTATCTTGAAGACTCTGGTGAGTTGGATGCTCGCCGGGCAGAACGTACGCGTGATGAAATCATCGCGATGATTAATGAGCAAATTGGTCGTTATGTGGCAGAAAAAATAGTCACTAGCGATGAATTTAATAGCCAAGTGGCAGCTGTAAATGAACGCACGAGCGATCCATATACAGTTGTTAACGGCGTTATGTCAAATGTGCTAAAGTAGACGGCGACTACATAGCATGAGAGATTTAGCCTTATAAAAGGAGATAATCAAAATGGCTTTTAAAGTATTACAAGTGGACCACATCGGTATTGGTGTTAATGATTTAGCAGCAACAAAAGAATTTTATAAAAATGCATTGGGTATTCAACATCTTCCTGAAGATGAAGTTGTTGAAGAACAAAAAGTAAAAGTATCTTTCTTCCCTTGTGGTGATGCAGAACTCGAATTTTTGGAAACTACAACTCCAGATGGCCCTATCGGTAAATTTATCGAAAAGAATGGCGGTCGTGACGGCATTCAACACGTTGCTTTGCGCGTAGATAATATTGAAAATGCTATTGCTGATTTGATGGCTAAAGGTATTCGTATGATTGACGAAAAACCTCGTTACGGTGCAGGCGGTTCCTCCATTGCTTTCGTTCATCCTAAAGCAACAGGTGGCGTATTGCTTGAATTATGTCAACGTATGAAATAATACAGTATCCAATTCACATCATTATATATGAGTTGTAGATATACATATACATATAATCCTACGTTATATATTAAATATGTATGCTTCTTGAACTTTATTCATTTATGAAATAAAATGATACTGTAACAAGTTTTATTTGGAGGTGCTATAATGGCAACAGTGCAGGAAAAAATCGAGTTATTGCACGAAAAACTAGCTAAAGTTAAAGCTGGTGGCGGCGAAAAACGCGTTGAGAAACAACATGCTCAAGGCAAAATGACTGCTCGCGAACGCTTGGCTAAATTGTTCGATGATAATTCCTTCGTTGAACTTGATCAATTCGTTAAACATCGTTGTGTTAACTTCGGTCAAGAAAAGAAAGAATTACCAGGCGAAGGTGTAGTAACAGGTTATGGTACTATCGACGGTCGTTTAGTATATGCATTCGCACAAGATTTCACTGTAGAAGGTGGTTCTCTTGGTGAAATGCATGCTGCTAAAATCGTTAAAGTACAACGTTTAGCAATGAAAATGGGTGCTCCTATTGTTGGTATCAACGATTCCGGCGGTGCTCGTATTCAAGAAGCAGTAGATGCCCTTGCTGGTTACGGTAAAATTTTCTTTGAAAATACAAATGCATCTGGTGTTATTCCACAAATTTCCGTAATCATGGGTCCATGTGCGGGCGGTGCTGTATATTCTCCAGCATTGACTGACTTCATCTACATGGTTAAAAATACTTCTCAAATGTTCATCACTGGTCCTGCAGTAATCAAATCTGTAACTGGTGAAGAAGTAACTGCTGAAGATCTTGGTGGTGCAATGGCTCACAACTCCGTGTCTGGTGTTGCTCACTTTGCAGCTGAAAATGAAGATGATTGTATCGCTCAAATTCGTTACTTATTAGGCTTCTTGCCATCCAACAATATGGAAGATGCTCCATTGGTAGATACTGGTGACGATCCAACTCGTGAGGATGAAAGCTTGAATAGCTTGTTGCCAGATAACAGTAACATGCCTTACGACATGAAAGATGTTATCGCAGCTACTGTAGATAATGGCGAATACTATGAAGTACAACCATTCTATGCTACAAATATCATTACTTGCTTCGCTCGTTTTGATGGTCAATCCGTTGGTATCATTGCTAACCAACCAAAAGTAATGGCTGGTTGCTTGGACATTAACGCTTCTGACAAATCTTCCCGTTTCATCCGTTTCTGTGATGCTTTCAATATTCCAATCG
>NZ_CAUVFT010000055.1:0-3366 GCF_963551295.1 uncultured Veillonella sp. | reverse complement strand
CGCAAGTTTGTAATGGTTGTTATTCCTAAACATAATGATAGATTAAGCAAGTGTTCTATTTTTGCTAAATGCTTAAGGAGGCAATAATCACATGAGTCGTAAATTTAAAACTATGGACGGCAACCAAGCGGCTGCTCACGTTTCTTATGGTTTTACAGAAGTTGCTGCGATTTATCCAATCACTCCATCTTCTCCAATGCCAGAACACATTGATGAATGGGCTGCATCTGGTCGAAAAAACATCTTCGGCAACACTGTTCAAGTTGTAGAAATGCAATCTGAAGCAGGTGCTGCTGCTGCAACCCACGGTTCTTTACAAGCTGGTGCATTAACAACAACTTTCACATCTTCCCAAGGTTTGTTATTGATGCTTCCTAACTTATATAAAGTAGCAGGTGAATTACTTCCAGGTGTATTCCAAGTAGCTGCTCGTGCATTGGCTGCACATGCTTTGGCTATCTTTGGTGACCACCAAGACGTAATGGCTGCTCGTGCAGCTGGCTGTGCTATGTTAGCTGAATCCTCTGTACAAGAAGTAATGGACTTGTCCGCTGTAGCTCACTTGACAGCTATTAAAACTCGCGTACCTTTCATCAACTTCTTTGACGGTTTCCGTACATCCCACGAAATTCAAAAAATTCAAATCTGGGACTATGAAGATTTAAAACCATTGGTTGACATGGATGCTGTTAAAGCGTTCCGTAAAAATGCTTTAAATCCAGATGCTCCTGTAACTCGTGGTACTGCAGAAAACCCTGACGTTTACTTCCAACATCGTGAAGCATCCAACAAATTCTACTTGAACGTTCCTGACGTTGTAGAACACTACATGAACGAAGTTAACAAATTGGCAGGTACTAACTACCAATTGTTTAACTATCATGGTGCTCCTGATGCTACTGACGTTGTTGTAACTATGGGTTCTTCCGCTCAAGTTGTAGAATCCACCGTGGATTACCTCAACAAATTGGGCCGCAAAGTTGGTTTTATCAACGTTCATTTGTTCCGCCCATTCGCAACAGATCGTTTGTTGAAAGCTCTTCCTAAAACTGTAGAACGCATTGCAGTTCTTGACCGTACTAAAGAACCAGGTGCTTTGGCTGAACCATTGTTCTTAGACGTACAAGCAGCTGTAGTTGACGGTGGCCGTAATGTAAAAGTTATCGCTGGTCGTTATGGTTTGAGCTCCAAAGACGTTATCCCTGCAGACATCGTTGCTGTATTCGATAATTTAGCTGCTGAAAATGGTAAGAAATTCTTCACATTGGGTATCAATGATGATGTTACATTCTTGTCCTTAGATCGTGCTGAAGGCGTAGAAGTTGAAACTCCTGGTTTGACTGAATGTAAATTCTGGGGCTTCGGTTCTGACGGTACTGTAGGTGCGAATAAATCCGCTATCAAAATCATCGGTGACCACACTGATATGTATGCTCAAGCATACTTTGACTACGACTCCAAAAAATCTGGTGGCGTAACAATGTCTCACCTTCGTTTTGGTAAAAATCCAATCAACTTGCCTTACTTGATTACTGAACCTCAATTCGTAGCATGTCACCGTCAATCTTATGTACATGAATACGACTTGATTCGCGGCATCAAAAAAGGCGGTACATTCTTATTGAACTGTACTTGGTCTCCTGAAGAATTGGATGAACATTTACCTGCTAAATTACGTCGTCAAATCGCAGAAAAAGAATTGAACTTCTACATCATCAATGCTGCGAAAATCGCTTCCGAAATCGGTTTGGGCGGTCGTATCAACATGGTAACGCAAGCTGCATTCTTCAAATTGACTGAAATCATCCCTGTAGATGATGCTGTTAAATACCTTAAAGAATCCGTAGTAACTTCTTACGGTAAAAAAGGTCAAAATATCGTTGACATGAACAATGCTGCTATCGATCAAGGTGTTAACGCTTTGGTAAAAGTAGATGTTCCTGCTAGCTGGAAAGACGCAGTAGATGATGGCAATCATGCAGTTAAACCTGGTTGCGAATCTTGCCCATCCTTCGTTCAAAATATTGCACAACCAATCAATGCACAAGCTGGTTATGATCTTCCTGTATCCAAATTCTCTGGCTATGAAGATGGTACATTACCTGCTGGTACTGCTAAATTCGAAAAACGCGGTCCTGCATTGTTCGTTCCAAAATGGTTGCCTGAAAACTGTATTCAATGTAACCAATGTTCCTTCGTATGTCCACATGCTACAATTCGTCCAATTTTGGCAACTGAAGCAGAAGTGGCTGCAGCTCCAGAACATTTCGATACAATCCCTGCATTGGGTGCTAAAGATCTTCAATTCCGTATCGCTGTATCCCCATTAGATTGCTTGGGTTGCGGTAACTGTGTTGATATCTGTCCAGCTCCTAAAGGCAAAGCTATCGTGATGACATCCATCGATACTGAAATCGAACAAGCTGAAGCTTGGAACTATGGTGTTAACCTTCCTGTAAAAGAAAATCCTATGAAGAAGGAAACTGTTAAAGGTTCCCAATTTGAACAACCATTGTTCGAATTCTCCGGTGCTTGCGCAGGTTGTGGTGAAACTCCTTATGCTAAATTGTTAACTCAATTGTTCGGTGACCGTATGATGATTGCCAATGCAACTGGTTGTTCCTCCATCTGGGGTGCTTCCATGCCTGCATCTCCATACACAACTAACCAACAAGGTCATGGTCCTTCTTGGGCAAACTCCTTGTTCGAAGATAATGCTGAGTATGGTTATGGTATGTACATCGGCGTTAAGAAAATCCGCCAACAATTAGTAGAATTGGCTGCTAAAGCAGTTGAAACTGCTACTGGCGAATTGAAAGACGCTTTAGAACAATGGATTGAATTTGCTAACCTTGGTGCAGCTACTCGTCAACGTTCCGAACGTTTAGTAGCAGCTATCGAAGCTGAAGGCGCTACAACTCCTGAATTGAAAGAAATTCTTGAGAAAAAACAATTCTTGATCAAACGTTCTCACTGGATCTTCGGTGGTGACGGCTGGGCATACGACATCGGCTTCGGCGGTGTTGACCATGTATTAGCTTCTGGCGAAGACGTAAACATCTTCGTATTCGATACTGAAGTATACTCCAACACTGGTGGTCAAGCATCTAAATCCACTAACGTAGCAGCAGTTGCTCAATTCGCAGCTTCTGGTAAACGTACTAAGAAGAAAGACCTTGGCATGATGGCTATGTCTTATGGTTATGTATACGTAGCACAAGTAGCTATGGGTGCAGACAAAAACCAATTGATGAAAGCTGTTACAGAAGCTGAAGCATATCCAGGTCCATCCTTGATCATCGCTTACAGCCCATGTATCAACCATGGTATCAAAGCTGGTATGGGTAAAGCTCAAGAAGAACAACG
>NZ_CAUVFT010000054.1:0-3997 GCF_963551295.1 uncultured Veillonella sp. | reverse complement strand
GCAAAACTATGTCTATCACCCAAAGCTACTGAATGACTCATACTTGGACTATAAGCTAGCAAAGGCACCATTTCTCTCGTATGATCTGTACCTTTCCAAGTCGGATCATTTCCATGATCTGCGGTGATAAGAAGTAAATCATCATCCTTAAGCAAGTCCAACAAACCACCTAATTGGTAATCAAAGTCTTCGATAGCACGCTTATACCCTTCTACATTGCGCCGATGACCGTACAGACTATCAAATTCAACAAGGTTGACCATCATGAGCCCCCGTGTGAAGCTTTGTCCCAACAGATAAGGAACTACGTTCATACCATGCGCGTTAGACTTTGTTGGATATGATTCATCCCAACCGACATGAGCATAAATATCACCGATTTTGCCAACCGCAACGGTCGGGATTTTTGAGTCTTGTAACTCTTGTTGTACCATTTTCTTTTCAGGCATGCGACTATAGTCATGACGATTTGAAGTACGTACAAAATGCCCTGGTGTACCAACAAAAGGCCGAGCTATAATACGCCCCACATAATAATCACCAATACATACTTTATCCCGTGTAATTTGACACATGCGATACAAATCTTCTAAAGGAATGATATCCTCATGAGCAGCAATTTGAAAGACCGAATCCGCCGATGTATAAACGATTGGCTTACCTGTTTTTATATGTTCTTCTCCGAGGCGTTCAATAATTTCTGTACCAGATGCTACCTCATTACCAAGAAAGCCATAACCCGTTTCCTTCATGAAAGTATCCATCAATTCCTTAGGAAATCCTTCGTAAAATGTCGGAAAAGGTACCGTTACAGGATGCCCCATCATCTCCCAATGACCACTTGTCGTATCTTTGCCGGAACTCGTTTCAGCCATACGACCATAAGCGCCAATTACAGACTCACTAAACTCTGATATATCAGCAATATTAGCTAAACCTAAAGATTTTAAATTTGGGCAGCGAATAGGTCCTGCTACAGCTTCGATATGTCCCAATGTATTCGAACCTTCATCGCCAAATTTAATCGCATCAGCTGCATATCCTACGCCGACACTATCCATTACTAGTAGAATAATTCGATTATACATATGTACTCCTAAATCTATATGAGATTAGTTACTCATATAATGTAAAAATACTTTGTAACATATTACAGTTAAAATCATCAATATGAATTAATAAAATACATAATATATTGAAAGATAAAATTTCTAAAACTTACTTAAGATATGGCATAGCAAGCATAAGGGCCGCCAAAGATTTGCTATCCTTAATATTCTCATTCTTGATAGCCTCCAATAGTTCTGGCAATGTGTAGTATTCTAACTCTACATATTCATCAGGATCCCAATTAGTTTCCCCCATGGTAAGCTCCTTAGCAAGATATAAATGTAATACTTCATTGCAGAAACCAGGACTCGTAGCAATCGTCCCTAGTGAGATCCATTGAGCTGCACGATAGCCTGTTTCCTCAGCAAGCTCCCGTTTAGCACAAACAATGGGTTCTTCATTTGGATCTAGTTTTCCTGCAGGTACCTCAAGTAATGGCTGCTGCAAAGCATATCTAAATTGACGTTCCATAACGATCTTATTATCCTCTGTTACCGCCACAATTGCTGTAGCTCCAGGATGATGCACCACTTCACGCCAGGCATCTTTACCATTTACATCGGCAATATCATAGGTAACCTGAATCAATTTACCATCAAATTTCACTTCACTAGACTTCTGTATTTCCTTACTAATTGCCATATATACCTCTAATCTTCTATTTTATGTAAAAACCCGAGCCTTCTTATGCGTTGTAAAATTTCCTCTAAGTACACTTTATTAGGAACAATAAAATCAATATTATCCCGCGTATGACGCTGAACTGTAATATTGTCATCCATAATAGCAAGAATCTTTTCTCTTGTTGTAGGCTCCACCATTTGCTTTATTACAAAAAGAAATCCATTATCTATATCTTGTTGTACTTTATTGTACATGTCGCCTATACCAATATAGGAGCTGCCTTCCTTTTCTACTATAGTAGAAATAAAATCTATAAAACGTTGAGGTATATACACCTTATTATCTTCAAAAGCAACTCTTTCATATGGTTCGGCATACATATCAAGATTATCTACAATGATTAAATATAGTAAACGAGAATAAACTCTGTCCATTTCTATAGTATAACCAGGTAGCTTTCTATGTATATGATCTACTATATCCTGAACAGTAAATATATCCCCCCGATCCATAACCTCTTTAATAGCAATATGGATACTATCCGTCATATTGGAAGGAATACCTGTATTAACAACACTGCAATAATATAATTTTGATAATACATCTATACTAACTCGTTCATTGCGAACAATCTTTTTACTATGTTTCTCTTTCGTTAATAGGGACATTCTAAACTGCGTATCATAAATGTAATCATAATATTGCTCTTTTGCAATATAATCATCATTTGCCAATTGAGCTATATTATCGTGAATATCCTCTGGTAGCCAACTTATAAAAGATCGTGAAAGAAATACATCCCCAATATATACACAACCTTGATCATTGGCACGTTTTATAAATTCATGTATATATACAGGATCATTAAAAGGCTCTAAATATTCATGAGCCACATAATAATCATTAGAGCTTAACACATTTTGGATGTTATCAATTTTATAGCTCGCTTTTTGACTTATCCGATTATCCATCCCCATCGTATCCGCTACGAGCTTCAATATATTCTTCGTATATAAAGTCCGTTCCATCAATGGTAGCTCCAACTCTTTTTGCTCTGCATATTGCATGATTTCTCGATACTGCTCTAATCGTTTCCATCCAGGATACGTATTATACGATACATAAGCTATACCGTTGTCGGATAAATTCTTATTGCAGATAGATAGAATTTTATCTTTTACCACATCTGGAACCCAGGACCAAATACCATGTACAATAATATAGTCAAAAGTGCCGAACGATTCATCAATATCTAGAATATCCTTCTCAATCAAATGTATATTGGTAAGTCCCATCGACGTAATCAGTTCATTTCCCATCTTAATCTGGGAAGATGATAAATCGATGCCCGTAAAGGACGCTTCAGGATAATATAAAGCTTGAGAAATAATGTTCCCACCAAAAGAACATCCAAGCTCAAGGACACGAGCCTTTTTTAAAGGCACTGGATTTAATCCAAATAACAAAGCTCGTGCCGCTAAAGTGTTCAACGAGGTCGCCCCAAAGGGTTGAGAAATATATACTACATCTTCATAACTCTTTTTAAGTACCTTATTCTCATCCAATACATGCATAGTATTTTGTGTAGTCTCAATATCATTCCCCATAACTGATGTACCTACGTTCTTTTTTTGTTTAGACTCCTGTTTCATAAAGCCTCCCGAATTTTCTACTAACTATAATAATTATTATATAGTATTATGTAAAAGAATTATAGCTGAAGAGATTAATTAACGCACAAAAACCGCCCAACAAAGTTGAGCGGTTTTTACTAATTTATACAAAACCATATATTATTTACATAGTTCCTGTGCTTCCAATGCCACCAGTTCTTACACCTGTGGCATCATCATCGTTTGTAATAAGGTATTTAGAGAATATACCTTGAGCAACGCGTTCGCCTTTATCAAGGGTAACTGTTTCTTTGCCAAAGTTAAGAAGGGCAATCATAATATGACCTTCATTATCCTCATTGTTGTAGTAATCACTATCAATGATACCTGTACTATTCACAAGTGCCAGATGTCGTTTAATAGCCATGCTAGAACGAATGTGAATGGCAAGATATTCATCGTATGCCATGAAAGCTTTAAGACCTGTAGGTACAAGTTTTATTTCACCAGGTTCCAATGTAATGGCTTCAGCGCATTCAATATCATAACCTGCGCTTTCAGTTGTTTTACGTGTTGGTAAGTTGATATCTTGTTCTTCAAAAGCAGAAACTACTTCAAAGCCACGAATATCCATGTAACACCTCTTATTT
>NZ_CAUVFT010000053.1:0-5699 GCF_963551295.1 uncultured Veillonella sp. | reverse complement strand
ATTATTGTATTCTAGAGTTATATATGAAAGACGCTGATGCTGTGAAGTCATATATGCAGAATATAGATTCTTTAAAAACTCATAATCATTTATACAATATGATGCAAATGGCTAATATTTATTGGCAGTATGAAGAATATATTGATAGAGTTAAAAGTTGGTATATTATGATGCAGGGGCAAAAATTAGATATTTTTAAAGGTATTAGTCAATTATTTTCAAAAAAATTGATAGTACTGGGTAGGGATACAGAATTTGTTAATATAATATTTTCTGGTGGAGTTAGTAGAGCTTTGTTACATCAATTCATTGATTTTATAAAAGATAATAAATATAAAGTATCTGAAATATATGATCTTTTTATCAAAACAGTAAAATTTATTATTCAACATCATGATGAGACCGAATTTGTATATGTATCAGCTTCTCTTGATGAACTATTAGAATATGTATACGAACTATCATGCAAAGAAGGACATTTTGATGGGCAACAACAATGTTTAGATTTTTGGGATGATATGTATAAGTATCAGATGGGGAGTATAAGAGAAATTACTGATCAGATGATATAATTATTTTGTATTCATGAAGTAGAAGTTATGGAATTATGATTTATTAATATGTAATAGTTAATTGACTATATATCGAAAGAAGACAGAAAAAGATAGAAGCAATAAAAAAGGTGAGTGTAATGCGTATTTTATTAGCAAATTTAACAAAGATGGTAGGCGATACAGGTGGCCTTGCTAAGGTGACGGTTGCATTTGCCAATGAGATGCAGCGTCGTGGCCACGAGGTGAGTCTCGTGTATAGTGATGTGCAAACGGGGGATTTCTACTATCCTCTTGATGCGGGTATCGACGCATATGATTTGTGTCATTATGAAGGTGAAAGTCATTCTATTCCTCTTTGGTACAAGGCAAAACGGGAGATTTTGCGCGCCTTTGATAAGCGTAAAGCTCGTGGTGTGAATAATGAGTTTACCAAAAAATATCTACTAGGTCATCTTCAGTCTGTATTAAATCGAACTAAGCCGGACGTAATCGTGTCGTACCAACCAGCAGCATCAAAGGCGTTATTGCTAGATTTGAAAACAAATATTCCTGTTATCACCATGAGCCACGGCGACCCTGAGGATTATTTTAATACTTATCCTGTAGAGGAGGTTGAAGCGGTCGCAAAGAGTACGGTGAATCAAGTATTATTACCATCCTTTGAATCTCATATTAAAAATCACTTGCCAGAGGCTAAGACTGTTGTAATTGGTAATGCCATTCCACAATATGCAGAGCAGGCGGAGCTTTCACAGGTGAAAGACCGTTATAAAATCGTATTTGTAGCACGACTCGATAAGAACCATAAACGGCCACATTTATTGATTGAGGCATTTGCACCATTGGCTGGGAAGTATCCAAACTGGGATATCGAGTTATGGGGCCAAGAGGACCGGAAGATTTATAAGAAAGACTTGGATATGATTGTATCCAAGGCGGGACTTGGAGACCGTGTTCATTTTATGGGGACGACAATCGATGTACCAAGTGTACTCGTTACGGCAGATATATTTGCATTCCCAAGCGCCTATGAAGGATTTGGGCTTTCACTGGGTGAAGCGATGAGCATGGGCTTGCCAGCAATTGGCTATAAATCTTGCTCTGCTGTCAATGAACTCATCATCGATGGGGAAACAGGAATCTTATGTGATGATGGGGTAGCACCATTGACGAGGGCCTTGGAACAGTTTATGCAAGATCAAAACCTCCGCGTTACCATGGGTCAAGCCGGCCGTGAACGAATGAAACAATTCAGCCCAGAATCCATTTGGGGACAATGGGAGGAACTGTTGAAGGCTACAAGTAAAACTAAATAAATTATAAAAACCAGTGGAGTAATTATTTAGTACTTCACTGGTTTTGTCATATTACTTGTATATTTTATTTGTTATTATTGTATACTAAGATGTATGGATAAAATATTTACGTTCTCAGTAGATTATATAAAATGATAATTATCATCAGAGGTAAAATATGCTTGAGTCACTACTAATAGGATTACAACAGGATTTAAAAATCTTTATATGGGCACCTATAATCAGTGCTATCTTTCGATTTATTTTTATTAAACTATATGGACCCTCATATCATTGGAATGTGGATAAGAAAAAACTAGTTAAAACCTTTACTTATGGATTTTGGTGGGGACTCGATTTTCATGCTTATGTATTATTAGTTTCCTTTTTAGCTATCTCTTTACCGGGTGCATTTATATCCTCTTATTTCGCGGTAGGTGATATTGTAAGAACCATACTTTTAACATTGTATTTAATGGTACTATATGCTGCATTTATGGGAAAGCTGATATATTATTATCACTTTAAAGATACATATAATGAATTAGTTCGGTTGGGTGGTAATGCTGATAAAAAGAATCTATTAGATATATTTTTTAATGAAAATCATGGATTATGGATATTACTTGGTTTTATTCCTTTTGCAGTAATTACAGCATTAGGAATTTATGCAACTTTATTAACACCGGTATTGTTGATACCTACATTTCCATTTGTAGGACAAGTAGTAGGAACAATTATATCAGTTATTCTTACGGTAGTGGTTTTCTATTGGTTACGTTATGGTGGTACATTGAATCATCGAAATAAGCCGGAGTGGGATTTTGTACCAGCTATTATTAAAAATGATATATTTTTGGCTAAAGCCGTTATTGATGATTTGATTGCATTAGAATTAGTGCATAAACATAATGTTAATGAAGTTTTGAATCATGATGATGATACAGCTATTAAAAATTTACGTATTATTCCAGAATTTAAAGACGTAAAGATAGGAGTAAATCCATTAGAGTTTTTACAAAAAAAAGCTGAAGGGCCGCGAATTCCCAAGCCTAAGCATATTTTTATTCTTGTTGGTGAAAGTCTTACACAATCTGTGACGGACGATATTTATTCAGAATATCATATTGCCGATGCAGGAAAGCAGTTTAAAGCACAAAAGAATACTATTTCTATGGAGAATTTTTTGCCTGCAGGTATGATTTCTCAACCGGCTATTGCAAGTCTCATTTCAGGGATTTATGATTCTAATTTAGAAATTAATGAGAAAACACAATTTTGGGAACATACTATAATTACTTCTCTGCCAGAACAAATTAAGAAGTTGGGTTATAAAACTAAACTTTGGTATGGAGGTAATATTTCTTGGGCTAGCTTAGGTTTATTTGCTCCATCAATGGGTTTTGATGAATGTATTGGTGGCCCAGATATTTGTGGTGAAGATGCGCCTGCTACATGGCTAGGTGTGTATGATCATTTATTTTTAGATGAGGTAAAAAAACGCATATTGGCAGCTGATGATGAGCCAACTATGCATTTTATTTATACAACATCTAATCACTCACCAAGTACAATTCCTATTGAACGATATGGATGGGATGCAGATACGATTTTTGGCAATATTCCTAGAGTGGTGAGAGATAATAAGAGCAAAGTAGCAGCTTTGGGTACTTATTGGTATGCAGAACAGGCATTATTTCGTTTCGTTGATGATATGAAAGAACATTTTGAAGATAGTCTTATCATAGTCACAGGTGATCATTCCTGTGGCATTGCGGATTCTCTGCTTTCATATAGAAAGCAAACTATTAGAGAATCATTTTGTACATATTTTGCCATGTATCATAAGGGTATTGATGCTAATTGGATTAATAAAAATAGTATTGGTGATCATATGCAAATTATGCCTACTATTTTTGAACTTATAGCACCAAAAGATTTTGAATATTATTCTTTAATGCCTTCCTTATTTGAACCTCAAGAACACATTGTAACTCCGTACCATTGGATGACACAATCTGAAATCGGTTTTTATGGTAACTATACAGCACAGGATATTAACTGGAGAGATTCTAAACAGCAAGATTCACCTATAACACATATAGAACGTCATGATTTTGAAGAGATAAAACAAGCTTATGTTGAGTTGACTTCATGGGTTGTGCGACATCCAGAAATATTAAAATGTTAAATATAAAATTTTAAGACCACCATTATGTAGATTTTAGCAACTGACAATTGTTATAGAGAAGTTTCCTTTGTAGATAATAGTTATTATGATATATCTACTCTAGATGATGCTTTTGATTATAATTAGTTAAGTATTACGGGTATTAAAAAGAGTTACCAAGATGGCTTGTATGGGGCGGATCAAATTATTAATGATTCGATGATAAAAGATATATTATTGTAATAGCCCTAAAAAATGAATGAAAATTTCATGAATATTTAAATAATATTTAATCTCTATATGATAATGTATATCTTGTAAAGGTATACGTATTATTTGTATGGAAACATGGACACATAGGGATAAGCGTATTGCTTTACAAGATCGTATAGTAATTGTTTGTAGTGTAAAGAAGAGGTATTGTATTATGAAAAAACAATTCGCAGCAATCTTTGCAGCAACAGCAGTTTTGGGTGTAACTACGGCATTCGCAGCTAACCCATTCTCCGATGTAACTCCTGATTCTTGGGCATACCAAGCTGTATCCCAATTGGCAGCCGCTGGTATCGTTAATGGTTATCCAGATGGCACTTTCAAAGGCCAAAACGATATCACTCGTTACGAAATGGCTCAAATGGTAGCTAAAGCTATGGCTAACCAAGACCGCGCTAACGCTGAACAACAAGCTATGATTAACCGTTTGGCTGATGAATTCTCCAACGAATTGAACAACTTGGGCGTTCGTGTTGGTCGTTTGGAAGACCGCGTTGGTAATGTGAAAGTAACTGGCGATATGCGTCTTCGTTATTCTCACACGAAAAAGAAAAATTATTTTTTCTTTAGAACAACCGATTATGATAACAGCTATAAAAAAGAGTCTAAATTTGACGCTCGTGCACGCTTACAATTTAATGCTAAGGTTAATGACCGCACGGAAGCCGTTGTCCGTTTCACGACCGGTGATTTTGAGTTGGGTAATTCCGAAATTAAGGTAAATGAAAACAATGTAAAATTTGACCGTGTCTATGTAGACCACAAATTTGGTGAACATGTATCTGTAAAAGCAGGTCGTTTGAACCAAATGATCGGTAATGGTTTAATTTATGATGATGGCTTTGACGGAATCCAATTCAATGCCGTGAATGACAAGGTTGAATTCCAAGCGGCGTATGGTTATTTTATTGAAGGGACAGCAGCAGGTATAAGTAAAGAAAATAATAATACGGTTACATATCTTGGCCTTAAATCCGACTTGAATAAACACGTTAACCTCGGTGCTTTCTATGCGAGGGCAAATAAAACAAAACGTAATGAATTGGATGTTAAAAATGTATATGGCCTAAGCACAGACTTGAACTTTAATAAAGTTTGGATTGGCGGTGAATGGGTGAAAGCTACCAGTGTGCCAAAAGGTTCTGCATGGACCGCAGGTATTGGATATGGTGATTATGACCAAGCTAAACGGGGGACTTGGGATGTAAAAGCTCAATACTTCAACTTTGGTCAGCATATGGCGCCAATATCCTCCACATGGGATATTTATTTTGATGAAGAACATTACCAAGGATATAAAGGTTGGTTATTGACTGCCGATTATGCATTGCAAGACAATGTGGGCTTGACTGCATACTATGGCTTTAAAAACAAAACAAACAAACGATTTGGGAATAACGAAAAACA
>NZ_CAUVFT010000052.1:0-5831 GCF_963551295.1 uncultured Veillonella sp. | reverse complement strand
ATTGGTGCGCCTAGCAGGATTCGAACCTGCGCACCCGGTTCCGGAGACCGGCGCTCTATCCCCTGAGCTATAGGCGCATGAATACTTAAAAATTATATCATATAATGCTATGCTTCGATAGTATTAAGTATTATAAGAGCTCAGAGTCTAATTTACCATTATCATATGAAAATCCAGTACAATATATTCAGCTTAAATCGGTGAAATTAGACATCATACTGGAAACCTTTATCGCGAACAACTTAGATTCCATAGAAAATTGACACTCACCTAAAGTTATAACATCCCCTACACTAGTATACGCATGGACAAATATAGCATCATATACACGATTTACTAATTCCTCTGTAGTTATATGAATAGATTCTGGTAAACTTTCAAATGATTCATTTGAATTCTTCATTATATCGAAAGGCCTAAAATCTCTTTCCATCGATAATAGTCTTACTAATGGCTCACTATTTTGTCCACTGATAAACTCATAATACTTAGTATTATCTGCTATTTTTAAACCTATTAACAACGGTACAATACATAAAAAAATGAAGTTACGTCCCTTACCATCAGCAAATGTAGTATCTATAACTATATTTCCATCCAAATATTTCTTAATGGCAACTCGTATTTGTGAATAAAACTTACTTATCTCACGCAACTCAAGATTAAATATTTTTATTACACGTCTAATAATAATATCTATATAGTACTGATTATTAATACCTAAATCATTATATAAATCCTCCATATCTACTGAAGGAATAGACACACGAAGATCAAAAAACCTATCTAAATATCGACCTGAATCAAAATTTATACCATAATAATGTTTAATAGTATGTTGTAATTGCTCTAAATTTACAGAGAAAACAAATGTAATCCTTTCATCTAAGATATAATGCTTTAATTGTTCAAGTAAGTGTACTGCAAAAGAAGGTTTACAACGATCTAATTCATCTATAAAAACAACAAGTCTATTACCTCTTTCTGCTAATAACTCTGTAAAAAACGACTGTATATCAGACTCTATATTTTTCTGTTTTTTAAATAGAGTAAAAGGATCCACTGAATTTAAAGTTTCTAAAATTCCATTAAGGTTATATCCACTAATTGCAGATAAAATACTCGCAGCAAGCTTAAAAAGATTATTTTCAGATATAGAAAAATCAATACTTATTTGTTTTGTTATTTCATAAATTAATGAAAATATTGGTTCAGTATCATTATCATTAACCCATGCATCATAATAAACTGATATTATACTGCTTTCAAACTCCTCTTTATTGTCTGAAAGCCTCAAATTTGTTAAAACACGCTCTCTTAACTCCATATCTATAGAGCTTTGTGGATTACATGAATCAATTATTATCTCACTTTGGCGAACAAAAAACGTTTTCCCACTCCCCCATTTACCATCTAATGCAATAGTACAAGATTGGTCTTGATTCGTTAATATTTTATAAAAATAAACTAAATCCTTATTTCTATTAAGGGTATCATTACATAACGTTTTAATTAAATTCTCTCTTGTAGGCTGCAATTCATATTTTTTCATAAAAAACCTCTTATAACAACTTCATCAACCTTATTAACATTTAATACAATAATCATCTATAGCATAAGCTATAAATAATTCTAAAACAATATCTGATAACCCTTATAGTAGGTGAAAAATATATACATAAAAATATTTTTACCTACACAACTTATAAGTTTAGCCTTTGGTAATATACAATATCTAACAAACTTCTCATTTATAAAAAAGACCATAATACTAATCAAATTAATAACTAATATTACGGTCACATTTAATTATATTTTTCCTTTAATCAATTCTAATAGAGCATCACAGCTACAACTTATATCGTCATAGGTTTCGTCAAAATTCCCCGTATACCAAGGATCCTTTACATCACGGCTTTCACCAACAAAAGACATTGCCTTGTAAACCTTAGCATCTACGTCATCCCCAATAATACGCTTTAAATTACGCGCATTATTTTCATCCATAATGATGAGATAATCAAAGTTGTAATAATCCTCCATCGTCACTTGGCGTGCCTTGCGACGAGTATAGGGAATACCCATTTCATCTAATTTCTCTTTAGTCCCATAATGGGTATCGTTCCCTATCTCCTCACGAGATGTACCAGCGGATTCGATATAAATAGAATCACTTAAACCAGCCTTATTAACGATATGCTTCATATAAAACTCTGCCATCGTAGAACGACAAATATTGCCATGACAGATGAATAAAACATTAACCATTATAACTCCTAATGAATAAAATCTTAGTCATAATTAACTCCTTACATACTAATGGTCCTTACAGCATACGCTATAAGGACCATTAAAGCAATATTTAATTAAAAATTATGCCGTATCCCAGCATCAATGCGCCATGTATTTTCTATAGTAGCACCAAAGTTTTTAGTGAATGTACCATATAGATATGTACTAGGTCGAACAGTCCAAGATCCGCCAATCTCAGCATCAAGCCATGTATCTTTCAAATCAACTTCCGTTTGTACTGTTGAATTTCCTGGGGCAGAATACGTTGTATTCACCTTACCAGAGAATTCGTGAGCCAACGCTAATTTAGCGAAGATATTGGATCTTTCTGTTTCCTTCCCAATGCCAATACCGAGTCTGCCTACAGCAGAGTTTACAGCATCAGCTTTCACATGCATGGAACCACCACCGACAACAGAGGCATCATAGGATACACCATTCAAACGGCCTACAATAAATTCTACACTAGGATCGATATAGAAACCATTTTGCTTCTTGATGCGCTTACCGTATTCAGCACTCAATGATGTACCATAAGTATGATACTTGCCATTTAACCGCTGTCCACCAACAGTATAAAGGTTATAATTATTAGATAAACGATTACCACGAGCGATAATATCTAAATAACGACCATCGTCATGTTGTTTTGTGCCGTACAAGGCAATGCCACCAAGTTTACCATCACCACTGCCATTAGTATAAGAATTACTGGATGTACTGTAATCAATGGCACCTCCCAAAATCCAACCATTAGAAACCTTATGATCGTAGCCGACTTGTACACCATTATACGTCATATGTGCATCAGCACCGTCTGTAATTTTAGATTTACCGCCTATATATTTCGCCCATACACCTTGGTTTGTATTAGCTAAACGAAGATCTCCTAAACGGCGTTGTAAATCATTAGTATTACTCTTCCATGCCATAGCAGTCGATGTAAGAGCAGATTTTGTGCCACTTACGAGTGATGATTCACTAGCACGATTAATCTTTGTTGTGTCACCCACAACAAGGCGCCCCTGTGCATCAAAATGATTTGCACCAAGCTCTGCAACAGCACCTGGACTCGTAATACCTTCGTTAATTTGCACGGTTGCACTCAGTTTCTTGTCTTTCCCTGTATATTGTAATTTATCGGCTAAGGTTTGTATTTCTTTACGGTAACTGGCATCATCTGTTAAGTTGGCGCCATCACCTTGTACCGTAATATGGCTATTATCTGCAGCATGCTCAACAACAATTTGACCTTTCCCTGTTTCACTTGCTGGTACGCCGGACTTGTAAACAGCATTCACATAGCCGCTATAATTTTGAATTGTAATAGGACGTGCATCGATAGGATGAAGTATACCTGCTGCCGTTGGATTTGCACCGCCTACGAGATTACGAACCTTACTGCCCTTATATAGATATGCTGCATTATCCCCAGATGGACGTTCTCTTTTAGGGGTAGGACGCTCCATACCAATCCATTCATTATTCCAAGTCCCTCCATTTTGTAAGTAAATGTCAGCACCAGAATTATGAGGGTTCTTATTGCTTTCAGCATATTCATTTAGTACAGCACCCGTAAGTTTAGAATTAGGTGTTGTAAAAGCTAATGCTATATTCGTTGGCACTTCGTTATGATTTGGATCACGACCATAATCCTTATTAATTAACCCTACATTACCAACAGCGACTAATTCTTTAGACCCTGGATGTTTACCATCAGAGCCAGTATTAACGTATACATCACCCTCTTCTGCCACCACAGAGTAAGTATCAGAGGTTTCTAAAGGATGCGTGATGATACGTCCACCACCATCAACAATGATATGGCCACGTTGATTAGCTTGTAAACCGACACCGATAGCATCAATATCTACATTGCCTTTGACGTGAATATTAGTATCTCCATAATCTCTATCAGGATTGTCCTTGCTGAGTCTTGGCACTTTACCGCCGTAACCAGCATACACAGCGCTCATATAGTAATGACCGAGTTCCCTTTTTGAGGCTGGTGCATCATTCTTAAGACGTACAATCAAATCTTTATCCACCGTCAATTGTGATCCAAATCCATTATAAATACCTGATACATTTTTAGTTTTACCTGTATCTGTTAAGCTTTTACCATGCACATTAACCGTCAAGGTATCTTCTATATGCTTAACTTCTGGTTGTGTTTGTACAGGTGACCCCATTGTTAATCCAAGCAATTCCTCCGCTTTATCACTTGTGGCATTAATTTCTGTAGCAAATGCAGAGCAGGTCATTCCAGTTAATACCAACGCAGCCATCACAGCCGATATATTTTGTTGTAATTTCATAAAAATCTCTCTTTCTTACCCCGCCTAATACGAGGCTCTCACAGAACGCATTTATACATACACCCTAAAAATATAAAAAGACCCCCTAAGTCCAACTTAGGAGGTCTTTTTTATTTCACACACTTAGTAAATGGTATATCCTATATTATTCAGGATTGATGATGAAGGACAATGCACTGAAGTATTTATTTTGCTCACCTTTAGTTTGAGTTGGGAAGCCCACTTCAACGCCTACTACGTTAAGGCCATTAGCACTTACAGTAACAGTTGCTTTACCATTAGCATCTGCTTGGCTTTCATTAGTAAGATCATTAATTACGTCTTTAATAAGAGGTGCATTTGCATATGGTTTACCGTCTTTCAAGACTTGGATTTCATATGTATCACCTTTTCTAAGAGTTAATGGGTTAACAGATGGAATGATTTGAATGAAAGCATCTTTATTATTGAAAGGTTTTGCTTCTGCATTCCAGTAGTGAACGTCATATTTAATGGCATGTGTACTTTTTTGAGCACCTGGTACTTCAGAGATTGGTTTATGAACAGTTTTACCATCTTTGTCTTTTGTCCAATAACCATAGTCAAAGTCAGTTACTGTAATACCCAATTTATCATTTGGTACAAGCACTACATTTTTTTCATGTTTAATAACTTGTACAGGAATTACCATGCCATTGTTATCTAAGCCAATGATGCTTTTTACCATTTCTGGGCTATACGCATCATCAACAGGGCCTTCGCCAAGTACTAGCGCTTTTTCATCTAAGCGGTTAGCAAAGAATACGCCATGCGCATCAACGGAAGAGCACACACAACCTGCAGCTAAACCTACTGCAAATAAAGAAGCTAAGATTTTCTTATTCATAAGAACCTCCATAATCAATAACTTTTTCAATAAACTTGTTATTATTATACAGCGTTACAAATATTTCGTATATACTAATACCCCTATCAGCAAGCTATTATGCGTATTTAGTATATTAACTTATTTTTATACCCAATAATCATAAATGATAAAATTATCACCTATTTTCATGAATATATGACTTGTAAGAATATGTTAGATAAATACTTATAGATTAGATAAAAAAGGCGCTCCTTAAGGAGCGCCATTATATCCGCATAAGATATTATTTTTTGTTTTTAGCTGCTTTCGCACGTGCGTTACGATCAAGGATTGTTTTACGCATACGAATGCTTTCAGGTGTTACTTCAACAAGT
>NZ_CAUVFT010000051.1:0-6285 GCF_963551295.1 uncultured Veillonella sp. | reverse complement strand
GTGTATTGATGGGCGCTTCTGGCGGTCACTCCGATACAGCAGCAGGTGCTAAATGTACAGTTATTACTTGTCCATTGATCCGTGGCCGTTTGCCAATGATCCGTGACAAAGTTGCAACTGTAATTACACCAGGCTCCTCCGTTGACGTACTCGTTACTGAATACGGTATTGCAATCAACCCAGCTCGTACTGATTTGATTGAACGCTTTAAAGACAGCAACTTGCCTATCTACACAATCGAAGAATTACAACAATTAGCATTTGACTTAGTAGGTAAACCACAAGATATCCCTGTATCCGACAAAGACGAAGACATCGTGGCAATTGTAGAATACCGCGATGGTTCTATTCTTGACGTGGTTCGTAAACCTCTATAATTGAATAGGGGGCGAAGTCCGGTAGAATCCGTTTGGATTCCGCTGTCAACTCACGATCCCATGCTAATAAGTTAATACAAAGACCCGCTCCATGAGTTCGAGGACCATGGAGTGGGTCTTTTTGAATTTATATGTTGTTTTATTATTAATTTTAAAGATAGAAATAAAGTCTAATGTGGCAAATATGGTACATGATTATAGTTATACTTTTACTATAAGAAGATTGGAGACCTTTAGGAGGTAGTTTTTATGTATCGTTGTATTGCCAATTTAGAGATTGATCTAGATGGGTTAGGTGAGTTTTATAGTGAGCTAGACGAATATGAAATGCTAAGTATGTACCAAATAATATCAGCTTGGTTACAGGATGATTTAGATGGACCTAATCCAGAAAATACGGTGTTTGGCGTATCAGAGTATGCCTTAAACTGGATATCTGTATTACCTGGAGATATTTCTTATCGTAACCTATTTGATATGGGAAGTTGTAAGGTCGGTAATCGTTATGAAAGTATTGATTATTTATATGCAAAATTTCTACAAACATTAGAGAATAGTAAACAGCTTGAACCTGAATATGAATCCTTATGTTTAAATCATATAAACGTCATGTCACAGTATATAGAAATTACTCTAACCTGTAGTCAAAATATAGACTTTATATTATTTATAAAACATTGGTTACGTAATTGTAGTACTTATAAACATCCGATATACTATAAAGTAAAGGATGTATATTATGTGAAATTTAGTTGATGCTCATATAGATAATATACATATTATTTCTCCGGATGAACTTTATAGTTGGGCGAAAGAAAAAATAGAGGGTAATAGCTTTTTAATCCCTGAGGGTATTGTAAAATGGTATAAACTGATACATTCATCAAAAAATAGTTAAAAATTAGGAGAGTGACTATGAGTCAAGTATTTAAGCAAGATCTAACAGATAACTCTGTTCGTCCTGGTGGTTTGTTTTTCGTTGAGTTATTAATGCCTAAGCAGTGTGATATGCCTACTCGCGATGCAATGGTAGAGGTATTCACAAAGCATTTGGGCCTTATTGATTGCTTTAGTTATGGAGCTGAATCTGCTGGTTTTGCACCTCAGAATTATAAGGTGCATTACGAGGATACTGATGCAGATATTCCACCGACCTTGATGGTGACGAATTGTGAGAAAATCGATAAGACTGTATTAGATGATTTTGATCGTAGTCAGGTATGGGATTGTCTAAATGTGGATGAGTTATTAGCAGAGTGCCAATACAGGGTGTTTGCTACGGATATGTTAGCCTCTGGTTTAGCGGCCAAAGAACGTGCAGATATGCTTGTAAAGTATGTAGATGCATTACTAGAATTATATCCGTCTTGTAAAGCCGTTGTATTTGGACCATCTCGTAAGTTCTTAAGTCGTGAATCGATTGAAAATCATCTAGATAAAGATGTGACTCGTTTTATGTATTACGCTGTAAATGTGCGTTATTTTAGTATTCAAGGTACCAATGATATGATGGTAGATTCTGTGGGTATGAGTACATTATTTTTACCTGATTTACAGTATCACTTTCACGGTGTAGATCCTAATCATGTAGTATTTCATGCTTATAATGTGTTGAATTATATTTTCGAACATGATAATCCAATAGGTGATGGGGAAACCATTGCGGGGTTACAAAATGGCGAGATGAATCAGGATATTCAGTGGAAAGTACAATATGAGGATTCTCTAATTCAACCGGTTCGAGAGGTTCTAGATATTAATATGGGTGAATACGCGTCTGGAACTCGGTAGTATAATTTGGTAATTGTTATTAAATATGAAAGCACCTTATGTAGTGTTTATGATCTCTTAATAGAGATGTATTGACACTATATAAGGTGCTTTTATTTTCTATTTTTCATATAATTCCATTGACAGAGGACGTTTGTTCTTTTAAGATGGTAAAGTATGTAATATTTTAATAAGTAGAAAGGAATTATATGAACTCATCTACACTAGTGCCTCAAAGTGGGGATATCAATTTCAGAGATTTTACGAAACGTCGTATGCTTCACGTAGTCTTACCATTGTTTATTGTTTCTATTATTGCCTTCCTGGATCGCGTTAACATTGCCTATGCAGGCTTGACTATGAAGGAGAATTTACCATGGTTGACGCCAGAAGTATTTGGTATGGGGGCAGGCATTTTCTTTATTGGTTATGTTTTGTTTGAAGTGCCTGCATCTTTAATTGCAGCTCGTTGTAATGCTATGCATTGGGTGGCGCGTATCATGTTTAGCTGGGGTCTCGTATGTATTCTTATGACGACGATGACCACTGAGTTGGAATTTTATGTTTATCGATTTTTACTTGGCCTATGTGAGGCTTCTTTATATCCTGTAGTTTATTCATTACTCATTCCAAATTGGTTCTTGCCAAAGGAGCGCGCGAAGGCAATCTCCTTGATGTTGACATCTTTATTGTTCTCTAACATCATTGGTGGGCCATTGGCAGGTATTTTATTGGATACAACGTTCTTTGGTCTACATGGTTGGCGTACACTCTTTATCGTTGAAGCTATTCCTGCTGTGATCTTTGCGTTCATTTTCGCATTCTGGATGAAAGAGCGTCCTGAACATGCATCTTGGGTAACTGATGTAGAAAAGGTGTATATTAAAGCCGAGCTTGAAAAAGAAGAGCAACAAAAGCAAGCCCTAAAGAAATATACTATTTGGCAAGCGTTAAAAGACCCAAAAGTATTGCGTTTAGCGTTAATCTATTTCTTGTGGGTTATTGGTTTCTGGGGCTTTAGTTTTTGGATGCCTCAAGTTCTTAAAAGCTTATCTGGATGGCCACCAAGTGTGGTAGCGTGGTCTATTGCTATTCCAATGACAGCAGCCTTACTTGTACAAATATACTGTGGTTACTCTTCTGAAAAGCGCAATGAAAAACGTTGGCACGTTGCTACTACATTGTTCATTGGTACTATTGGTTTCTTAGCAACACCACACAGTCCATCTCCAGAAGTTAGCTTATTCTTTATATGCTTAACTGCAGTAGGTGTTTACGGTGGTATGGGTGTATGGTGGACCATGCCAACAACCTTCTTATCTGGCGCTGCTGCAGCGGGGGCGATGGGACTCATTAACTCTTCAGGTAATATGGGGGGCTGGGTAGGTCCTTATATGCTCGGATTTATCAATGGTCATACTGGTAGCTTTGCTTATGGCTACTATGTAATGGGGGCTTGCATGTTCCTTGCTGGCCTATTAATTTTGACACTTCCAAAATCTATGGAGCATAAAGAGGATTAAGTAGAGCTATATTATAGATAACTAGATTATAGACAACTTAATAGGAAAATATTTAACGAATGCTTCAATGGTGTGATTTTGGATACTATTCAATTTTATGTTACAATTTATAAAATAGTATTATTTAAACTTGAGGAGACAGAATATTGAAAGAGTGTAGACCTAAGTTTGATGAAATTACATCATTTGATGAATTTAAAAAATATTATTGGTATCGTGATGAACTTTCACAAATATGTAAATCATTAGGATTAGAATATAGGGGAACAAAACAAGAACTTAATCATATTATTGAGCAGTACTTTAAAGGCGATTTAATTAAAAAATCATCAATAAAAAATAGAAGAAGGCAAGTGGAAACTATTACTTTAGATACACCATTACTTGAATGTAATTTTTCCTTTAATACGAAGTTTAGAGAATATTTCTCTGATTTAATAGGTGTTTCACGATTTAAATTTAATGCTGATATGGCTACTGCTTGGAGAAAAGTAAAAAGTGAAAAAAATACAAGCTTTACAATTGGAGATTTGCTGAAAGTATATTATGGTGAATCAGATTATGCAAAGTATGATAATTCGGTTTGTCAATGGAATCAATTTTTTAAGGATTTTTGTGCAGATGAATCTAGTGGCAATTATTCGAATAAATTAAAAGTAGCATCTATTATTTGGAAAGAGGTCAGAGATTCAAAAAATGAAAAAATTTATTCAAAGGAGCTTTTAAGTGAATATGCATATAAATTAGAAGGGTATCGCAAGTAGAAGCAACTTGTCATTGCAGAGATGTATGGGAAAACTAGCAATTAAATCTATAATAGAATAACGATAAAAGCACCTTATATCCTATGAGAAGAGTCATTTGTGATGACTTTTGTAGGTATGTAAGGTGCTTTTATTTATTCCTGATTTCTTTATTGATTTTGTTTTGTTACATCAGGCACTTTCCCAGGATTCATATCGAGGTTTAGATCTGTGGATTTGAATGGGCGTGGGTTTGCCTCTGGTGGTTGTACTTTAAGTTCTGGATGTAACCATTGTAATTGTTTTAGTTCCCAGTCGTACTTGGCACCGTCATTTTGTAGTTGACGAATATCTTTTAGGATTTCGTCTAGTTGGTCGCTATGCTTATTAGCCATCCCTTCAAGAATGTAAAGACGACCTGCTACACTGTCGATGGTAGAACCATCGTGGTCTTCATCGACACGCCATTGTAATTCAGAGATTTGTATTTGCTGGAATATGATAACGATAACCAGCACAATGATAACGCCCCACATGGGAGCTTCTTTAGCTTTCAAAAGGGCTCGCAATTTAGATGCGAGCCCAGATGGTTTGTTCATTATTGACGATCCTCGAGTTGTAATCCAGGTAATGGTAATTTGGAGTTTACAAAGTCTAACCACAAGCGAGAAGCATGGGAGAGGTAATGACCTTTTTTCCAAATTACATAAAGGGTATGAATAATTTCAGGTACGAGAGGTCTTACGACAACCTTAGAACCAACCTCCGTATTTTCACCTACCTCAGGGCAGAGACGAGATGGTAATAATGCGATAGCAAGGTTTGCACTAACCGTTTGTAACATGAGATCACGTTGGCTCGTTTCAAACACGATATGCGGTTGGAAGCCGGTGTGTTTACAAGCTTTGATGATTTCATCATGTAAGTTGAAATCGTCTTTATGCAATACAAAGGATTCATCAGCTAGCATTTCTAGGCGAATTTCTTTTTCTTTTGCTAAAGGGCTAGATTTTGGAATGATAACGGACAGTGGGTCACTCGTAAGGTAGAAAGATTCAAATTCTTTAGGGTTTGGTTTAGTACAGATGATGCCAATATCAATTAAACCTTCCTGAACGCTGATCTCAACCTTTTTAGAACCTTGTTCGTAGAGTTCCAATTCGATTTGTGGATATACTTTTTTAAATTCACCTAATAACTGGGCAAAAATGGGAGCATCAGTAATTGGTGGAATACCAATTCTGATGGAACCTTGCTCCAAACGAAACTCGTTTTCAAAATCAGTTTTTAGATGTTCAAACATAAACACAACGCGTTTAGCGTGGGTTAAGAAGATGGTACCCCCATCAGTAAGTTCTACAGATTTAGCATTACGCATGAAGAGAACAACACCAAGTTCGTCTTCTAAAGCTTTAATTGTACGGCTGATTGCAGATTGGGAGATGTGTAAATTCCTTGCAGCCTTACTAAAGCTTTTTTGATCAGCTACTTCAACGAAGTATTTCAAATGATGAAAATCCATAATTAACCCCCTAAAAATAAAACTTGGTTATAGGACGTGACCTAACTAAATGAGAATAGTTATTACTGTAATGCAATTAGCTATTACTTTATGTAAAGCATGGATAGCAATATTGGCAAAGCGACAGTCACTGTATGTGTTGCGTTGATAGGGCCCAGCACGTTATAATTAGCATATAGGGCTATATCAAGTTATGATATTAGGAATTATGGTTGTGCCCATCACAAAAAAGTATGCTCACACATAATGCCATATTATATATAACATATATATTATTGCATTATTTTTTCATGTGCGCAAGTTTGTAATGGTTGTTATTCCTAAACATAATGATAGATTAAGCAAGTGTT
>NZ_CAUVFT010000050.1:0-6885 GCF_963551295.1 uncultured Veillonella sp. | reverse complement strand
ATGCAATGCGCAGGATTTATCTTGAAGGTGCAGGATTGACGGATATTTGGTTTAACTTTATTCCTATGATTATATTAACTATTGTTACTATGTCAATGGCGGGGTGGTTGTTTAGAAATCGTGTGGGATAAGTTTGTTTTCTAGCTAGTTGAATTATTAATTTCTGTTATAACAATACGGCAGACCTATATAGCATTTTTTTATTAATAAATATGCTACTGCCGTATTGACGAAATGAATTTAGACTGTTAGAATAAAAGCATAGAAAACATCATATTTGGGAATAGGTGCTGAAAAGCATAATAGAGAAGCTGGTTAAATGCCAGCACGGTCCCGCCACTGTATGGTCGAGCGAGTCTAAATTAAGTCACTGGGAAACTGGGAAGGCTAGATGAGCGATGAAGCCGAGTCAGGAGAACTGCCTATTCAACATTCACCATTTGACCTACGAGAGATAGGGAGGAGAAGTTAATAGCTCCTTTTTACGTATTCGTAAAAAGGATTTTTTAGTTCTATAGGATCTAAATTGTATTATATTTGATTTAGATTTTAGTTCTATACGACCTAAATGTCGTGCTATGGTCATGGTGGATTTACCTTCTTGGTATTACCAGCATGACGTATGTTATGACTGTTAATATATTTTATGGTAAATGTAGGGCATGCATTTATTCATCATCATCCTAAAAAAGAGGCTGACCCAGGGTTCTAGTAGTTCGGATTCTGGGTCAGTCTCTTTTTATTTTGCAAATATTAATTATCAGTAAGAACTTTTAGATTGAGACCTGTAGAGTTAAGGTTTAGATAAGGCGTTAAGCGTTAATATATATACAATTGTAGAGTTAAGAGTTTTTAGATTTAGAATTTGTTTTAGGTTTACGTAAATTGTAAGGTTTAGATAGTTATTTTCCTTGGAATATATTTTTCGATGTATGAATTTTATGTCATTTATAAAAAAATGATTGACGATGAATTCCATACATGATATTATTATTTCAGTTGAGACGCGGGAGTGGCGGAATTGGCAGACGCACCAGACTTAGGATCTGGCGCCTTACGGCGTGGGGGTTCAAGTCCCTTCTCCCGCACCAACTTTATTGCACCTTTAGAGGTGTATTTTTTTTGCCTAAATTAAGTATTAACGTGGATATTTATATCGATAAACACATACAATTTGATAGGAAGATAGGTACAGATTTAACTACTACGTTATATGTTATAATAAATGAGTTAGAACTATTTAATTAATACAATCATAGTAATACTATATGGTGCAGTATGGATAATACATTAACAAAACTGCTTTCACAGAACCCATCCTTTGTGGATGGGCTAAACGCATTTCAGCGAAAGGGGAAGTCAGTCATATATGGTCTTAGCGGATCTCAAAAGAGTTTCCTCTTAAGTCAATCTTTTTCTGCAGGTCTTACAAAACCTGTAGTCATCGTAGTTCATGATAAGGACCATAAGGAGATGTGGGAACGGGACTTAGCTTTTTTCATGCCTAATGTACCAGTCTTATCATTTCCTACAACAGATCATGTAGACTTTACGACTGTGGCTCGCAGTCTTGAAGACCAAGGTGCGCAGATGCGAGCATTAGCACTGTTGGCGTGGCAAGAGCCAGCAGTAGTCATTGCCAATGCTGAAGAGGTTACACAATATGTCGTATCTCCTCACTATTTAAAGGGCCAATCATTGCATTTTGCTTTAAATGATACCATTGAACGTGATGTAGCCCTTGAACAGCTCGTAACAATTGGATATGAACGCGTAGACCAGGTGGAACAACGTGGTCATTTTGCCGTGCGTGGAGATATTTTGGATATTTATCCTGTAAATAGTGATCATCCGATTCGTATTGAATTCTTTGGCGATGAGATCGATACATTGCGTTTCTTCTCCGTTGAGAATCAACGTTCCATTGAGCAAATTGAATCCTACACGGTAACGCCTTTCTTTCTTGGTAAAAGTGATGCGGACAGTACTTTATTATCTTATGTGAAAGAGGGCACTCTGGTTTATGATGAGCCAGGGCGAATTCAAGAGGCGTTAAAGAAATTCTTAAAAGAAGATCCTACACATCGGAAAAATCATTGTGACTGGAGCGAATTGCAGCGCACTGTAGATGCCACAACTCAAGTGGCTTTTACATTTATGCAACAACGCTCTATTGGTCTTACTGGATTTAACCCTATTGGTATTCAAGGGAAGACGATGACGAGCTTTGAGCGTCAAATTCCCCTATTAACAGATGAAATAAAGCAATGGCATCGTTTAAATCACCAAGTGGTACTAGTATTAAATAATCAGCAACGACGAGAAGGTATTGAGCGTGCCCTTGAAGGGGAAAATATTGCATTTACTCATAGTGATACATGGATAGCAAAGCCGAACACTGTCGTTATTTTAAAAGGATTATTAACAGATGGTTTTGAATTGCCCAATAGTCATTTAGTAGTAGTCGTAGAAGGCAATATTTACGGACAACAAAAGCGCAAGCTTCGCACCAAACCTAAAAAGGGCCAAGAAATCAATTATTTCACGGATTTAACCCCTGGTGACTATGTTGTACATAGTATGCACGGTATCGGTAAGTATATTGGTCTTAAAACGATAGAAACGGAAGGTATCCATCGGGACTATATTGAAATCGCTTATGCTGGAACGGATAAATTGTTCTTACCTGCAAATAATTTAGATCAGTTACAAAAATACATCGGCAACGAAGGTGATGTGCCTCGTATTCATAAGATGGGTGGCCGTGACTGGGCTAAAGTTGTTACAAAGGCAAAAAAATCCATTGATGATTTGGCAGATAAGCTCGTTGAGATATATGCACAACGAGAAATCACAGAAGGCTTTGCATTCTTGCCGGATCAACCATGGCAGCAAGAGTTTGAAGATGCGTTCCCATATGAGGAGACGGAAGACCAGTTACAGGCTACGGCGGAAATTAAAGAATCTATGGAACGACCTGTTCCTATGGATCGCCTGCTCGCTGGTGATGTAGGCTTTGGTAAAACGGAAGTGGCTATGCGTGCCATTTTTAAGGCCGTTATGAGCGGTAAACAAGTAGCGGTACTTGTACCGACCACGGTATTAGCACAGCAACATTTCCAAACCTTTTTAAATCGATTTGCTCCATTTGGGGTTAAAGTAGATGTACTCAATCGATTCCGTACTACATCAGAGAAAAAGCAAGTTCTTAAAGGTGTAGAGGATGGTTCCATAGATGTCCTTATTGGGACCCATTCATTGCTCAACAAAAAGGTTGTCTTTAAGGACTTGGGGATGCTCGTAGTAGATGAGGAGCAACGCTTTGGGGTAGCACAGAAAGAAAAGTGGAAAGAGTGGGCTAGCAATATCGATGTACTCACCTTGAGTGCTACACCGATTCCGCGGACTTTACATATGTCCCTCGTTGGTGTTCGAGAAATGTCTGTTATCAATACTCCGCCAGAGGAGCGCTTGCCTGTTCAAACCTATGTGGTGGAATACGATATGAATCTCATCGCAGATGCTATCAAGCGAGAATTGGCGAGGGGCGGACAGGTTTACTTTGTATATAACCGTGTTGCGTCCATTAATCATATGGGAGAACTATTAGAATCCGCATTGCCTGGCTTGCGTTATGCCATTGCTCATGGACAGATGACAGGCCGTCAAATTGAGGAGATTATGACTGATTTCTATGAAGGTCATTATGATGTGCTCTTGTCCACGAGTATCATTGAAACCGGCTTAGATATTCCTAACGCCAATACTATCATTATTTATGATGCGGATCGTTTAGGTTTATCTCAGCTATACCAAATGCGAGGGCGTGTAGGCCGTTCTCGTAGACGTGCTTATGCATACTTTATGTATCGGCCAGATAAAATACTTTCAGAGGCAGCTGAAAAGCGTTTGAAAGCTATAGAGGAGTTCACTGAGCTCGGCGCAGGATTTAAGTTAGCCATGCGAGATTTAGAGATTCGCGGTGCCGGTAATCTATTAGGTTCACAGCAACATGGTAATATCGCATCTGTCGGCTTTGGCATGTACGTGAGTATGTTAGAAGAGGCGATTGCAAAGGCTCAAAATAAAGAAGTTGAGCGAGATGTATCCATTGATCCAGCTATCGACTTAGAGGTAGATGCGTTTATTGACGATGCGTATATCAAAGATAGTGCTCGTAAGATTTCTGTATACCAACGATTGTTACATATTAAATCTAAAGAGCAACTCGACGATATGACGGATGAGCTCATTGATCGCTTCGGTACACCAACCGATCCAGTAGACCGTTTGTTGCGCATTGCTCAAATTAAGGAGCAAGCACGTCTACTGGGCATTAAGAGTATCGTCCGTAGAGATAAGCAACTCACTATCCATTGGCATGACGATTCTAAAATGGCCGATTGGGATATGGGGGCTGTACCAGAAGATTTATGGAAAAAAATGAAGTTTATGGATACCAAACCAGCCACATTATATGTGAGCCTTAATGGTATGAAAGGTTCTATTTTGACCATTACGGAAGCGGTGATAAAGGCTCTTAGCCACAAGTCACCGACTAAGGAGGGCCTATGAATCGATTTTTAAAGGGTGCCATGATTTTAACCTTAGCCGGTATTATCGTGAAGGTCATCGGTGCGTTTAGTAAAGTTCTTATCGCACGGATTTTAGGTGGTGAAGGGATTGGCCTATATATGATGGCCTATCCAATCTATCAAATTATCGTTAGTATTTCTGCTGCAGGCATTCCTGTAGCCATATCTATTATGATTGCGGAAAAGCTTGCTAATGATGATATGCGAGGCGTACAACAAGTATTTTTTGTATCATTAAGGGTACTCGCTATATTAGGCCTTGTATTTAGTTTGGCTTTATATGGTAGTGCACAATGGCTCGTAGATAATCAAATCATCACTGATTCACGCGCTTTAATTGCTATTCAATTATTATCTCCAGCTATTTTTGTAGTGACTATCCTAAGCTGTTTTAGAGGGTATTTCCAAGGTTTCCAATACATGGTACCTACCGGTACGAGTCAAGTATTTGAACAGATCTTTCGCGTATCATCTATGGTAGGTTTGGCATACTACTTCATTGATCGAGGACTTCATTTGGCGGCAGGTGGTGCGACCTTTGCTACATTCCCAGGCGTATTGGCGGGGTTACTTGTATTAATTTATTTTTACTACCGACAACGCAATATTCGAGAAAAAATGCTTTCACAACAGAATCCTAATGCCATTTGTGAAAGTAACGGCACCGTAGTTAAACGATTGTTTAGTCTTGCCATACCGGTTTCTATGGCGAATATTATGCTTCCTATGGTATCACTCATTGATACATTTATCGTTCCAAAACGATTGATGGATATTGGATACTATCTCAATGAAGCAACCACACAATTTGGTTATCTGACGGGTATGGCAACATCTCTGATTGGGTTGCCGATCATTCTAACTACATCCTTAGCCGCTAGTCTTGTACCAGCCGTATCTGAGGCACATACTCAAGGTGATGTACATCGCATCGTAAAACGGGCGGAAACGGCGATTAAAATTGCTAATATGTTTACGATTCCAGCCTGCATTGGACTTTGTGTACTAGCTACGCCAATATCACAACTAATATATGCAACACCTCATGCAGGACCCGTTATTGCTGTTATTAGTTTGAGTATTGTGTTCCTTGGTTGGCAACAGATTACTGCAGGTGTTTTGCAAGGGTTAGGAAGAACAATAATTCCTATGGTATCGATTTTTATAGGCTTATTAGTGAAGACATTCTTAGATTATGAATTGACAGGTAGTGTTGAGTTGGGCATTAATGGTGCGGCTTGGGCGACGAATTTAAACTTTGCTATTGCAGCGCTTATTAACTATATTTTTGTAAAAAGATATGTAGGTTCAATACTTAACATATTAGAGTTATTAAAAATAATAGTATCTGCCATGGCCATGGGCGGTGCTACACAAGTTATCTATGTGAGCACTGTTGACTTATTAGGTAATGGTGGTGCTGTGACTGTAGCAATTGTAGTGGCTATCTTTGTATATGGTTTGTCGTTATGGCTTACTAAAGCTGTCGTAAAAGATGATATATATCATTTCCCAGTCATAGGTAAGCGCTTACAAGCTAGACGCAATAGGGAGGAAGCAAAGTTATATGAAGAACAATATTGATATTCAACCTTTAGTCGATGTAGTGAAAACTTTGCGTGCACCAAATGGCTGTCCTTGGGATCAAAAGCAAACGCATGAATCTTTACGCCGCTATTTTATAGAAGAGACCTATGAGGTGGTAGATGCTATTGATAATAAAGATATGTCGAATCTTCGTGAAGAGTTAGGTGATGTATTATTGCAAGTTGTCTTTCATAGTCAATTGGCAGAGGAGGCTGGTCATTTTACATTTCAAGACGTAATTAATGATGTCGCTGAAAAAATGATTCGTCGTCATCCTCGTGTTTTTAACCCTGAAAATGATGAAAAGTCATACACTTGGGATGAATTAAAGGCACAAGAAAAGAAAAATATTCAAAATTCTGTGCTGGATGGTGTATCGAAAAGTTTACCTGCTTTAATGGCGGCTTATAAGCTGCAAGAAAAGGCCGCGAAGCTAGGATTTGACTGGAATGAGCTTGATCCTGTTTGGGCTAAAGTTTCCGAAGAAATGGGGGAATTTAAGGAGGCTATTGATCAAAATGATAGAGAAAATATGGAAAAAGAAGCAGGAGATGTGCTTTTTTCCTTGATTAATCTATTCAGATGGTATAAAATAAGCGGTGAAAATGCACTAAATCGCACAAACACAAAGTTCCGACAGCGTTTTTTACATGTAGAAGCTTGTGTTAACCAAAGCGATCGCTCATGGGAAGACTTTTCATTA
>NZ_CAUVFT010000049.1:0-7157 GCF_963551295.1 uncultured Veillonella sp. | reverse complement strand
GAAAGTGGTGTAGTATGATTCAACTCGAGAATATATGTAAACAATATACGAACCACAATCATACGGTCCGCGCCGTTGATAACGTATCCTTTTCTGTGGCTCCCAATGAACGAGTAGGCATTGCAGGTGGCAGTGGTTCTGGTAAAAGCACTCTACTTAGATTGATTGCTATGTTAGAAAAACCTACATCTGGCACCTTGCGACTCTTTGGTGAGGAAATCCATTCTATTCAAAATCATAGAGACATATATCGTTCTATGCAGATGATGTTTCAAAATCCCTTGTCGGTGATTCCTCCAAGGATGAACTTAGAAGCATTTCTCTTAGAGCCGTATATCAACTATGGTCTTATGGATGTGGCGGCAGCAAAGGACGATATTCGTAAATGGATGCAACGAGTAGATTTGCCTGAGAATACGGTTAATAAATATCCTCATGAAGTCAGCGGTGGTCAACTGCAACGGGTCGTATTGGCACGGATCATGCTGATGAACCCGAAACTAGTACTCTTTGATGAACCTACATCGGCCCTTGATGCGGTAAACCAAAAGTTAGTGTTAGATCTCTTACAAAAACTACATATGGAACAACCCTTCGGCTATGTGTTCGTCAGCCATGACATCGGACTATTACAAGCCGTAACAGACCGAATCATCGTCATGAAAGACGGACAAATCGTGGAAAACATCGAATCAAAACGACTCAAAGAAGCGGTACATCCATATACACAAGCACTTGTGGATGCGAGTGTGTAAAAAGAAAGAGCCCCTGTGTTAAACAGGGGCTTTTGAGTATCAATTATTTGATTTCCGCTTTCAAATCGATAATGTGTTTACATGCCACGCAACCAGGGCAGTCACAGAATTCTGCGCCTTTTGCTTTAATGTCTTTAGCGTGTTGCAATAGATTAGCAGCACCTTCTGCACCAAGGATTTGTGTAGCTAATTTAGAGCCTGCAAAACCGATTGTTTCGTCGATAAGCGCAATGTTTTGTTCTGCTACGGATACGAGTTGTTTAGTAAGCTCTTCTTGTTCAGGTTTGCCTTCTGCGTTGATCCAAGATTGAGCAAATTCTTTTACTGTAGGATTACTTGATGGAGCATCTAATAAAGCTTGTACGAGTTCTTTTACTTGTGTATGTGTCATGATGGTCTCCTTTTATAAACTACTAACTATATAGAACAGTGCACTAACTAGTATTATATGAGCACATATTCCTTTTGTTGAGTTTATTATAGCATCTACAATTATTTTGAATAGTAGAATAATTTGTGATAGATACTATCAAATAGGATAGATTTATGATAATAGCTGCTTTAAATTTTGAAAAAATTTATTAGACTGTGAAAGTAAATTCTATTGGAGTATATCGGATAGCGTCTATTGTATTGAGTGCACTTAAGTGTCTTAGACTGAGTACAAGAGAGTGAGTATCTTAGACATAGTTTATTGTCATCATAGATTACCTTTTAATGATATAATTAACTTACTATATATAGTTTGTTTACAAGGGATTGTATCATGAAAAAGGTTGTATGTGCGTTAGCTATGCTAGTTTTCATAGGTTCCATCAATGTTGTCTCTGCAGATGATTTGATGCGGTTTCGTCTTAATGGTAATTCTATTTATGACCAGCCCTATGGTGACAGAAATGAGTTTCCATGCCCAGACGGCCTAGGTAGTTGTACCATAACTGATAGCGATTATAAAAACATTCGTAAAGGTCAATCGCTAGAGGTGTTTGATACTGTATATGAGGCTAAGCAACATTTGAACTTTAAACCGTATTTGCTAAGTGGATTAGAGGGATTACGTCCTGTACATGTATCTATTGTGGATCACGATGTATTACAAGTCGTGTATGCCTATCATGAGCTTTTAAAAGGAAGATATTTTGATCGTGTAGATGATATGCCGAAGTATATTAAGTATCGTGTATCGACTCTATCAGGTAATATCTCAGGCGATTATAAGGATTACTTACCTCAGAGAACCGATGTAGTAAATGGGATGACGGTAACCTATCGAATGGTGGATGATGCCGTTTACTTAGCATCTTGGGAAGATAAGGGGCAAAACCATGTGTTTTTATTTAATGAGCCAGTTTCTGTTAGATGGGCTAGATCTTTGATTACATCTGTAGGTGGTAATTGATATTAAAAATAACGGAGTTTTTATGAGCCTAGAAAATTACAAGATTTCAAAGCTATCATATATAGAAAATGGTAGTAATGAAATCATGGAAAAGTACCAGATACGTGCACAATATGAAACGGAACCGCCTCATGGGGATGCTATATACTCTATTTCTATAAAAGATAAGGTATTGCCATTTTGGATTTATGGTAGAGATGTTACTTTCATAGGTAGTAGCATGGTTATGGTCGAGTCTGTAAAATGTAAAACATGGAATCCAATTCAAACTATAATTATTGATTTAAAGCGTGAAGTATATGCTAACTTAAAGGAATGGTATACAGATATTTCCTTTGTTAATGAATGCATTGAGCTAACGAACCAAGTGGTAAAGAAGAAGAAACTCATTAAGAATGATTTTGATGATTTAGAGTGGACTAACTACTAACGATGAGTTTTATGAAATCATATTCATTTTATTTTAATTGACATAAGTCTATAGAATACAGTACAATACCCTTATATCTTAAATCAAGCGATGAACGGGTATAAAGGTTTACAAATCCTGCTTTCAGAGAGTTGCCGGCTGGTGCGAGGCAATAGAGGTTGTACGCTGACACTCTCCCGTGAGCTTTGATGGCGAATACAGCAGTAGTCATTGACGGTGGTTCCGTTATACCCGAAACAAGTCCCAATTAGGGTGGTACCGTGTTATGAATATAACGCCCCTTTGAGCAACGACAGTTGTTCTGAGGGGCTTTTTTTTATAAAAGTTTAGTCAACCATACTACGTGACCGAATTAAAGTGGTGCTCTGACGCTCCAGCTAGCTTAACGGTCTTCGGCCTAGGGCCTCGACCTACTAAAGTCGCTTGCGAGCACGCACTTTAATTCTACGTTTTGTTTGATTAAACTTTCATAATGAATAGATATAATAAAGTGTTATGTTTTATTAGTACAGAAAAGGTGAAGATTATGGATCAAAATCGCGTATATTTCTTCGATACAACCCTTCGTGATGGGGAACAAACACCGGGCGTTGCACTTCGCACACCAGAAAAGGTAGAGATTGCGAAAGGTCTCGTACGCCTTGGTATTGATGTTATTGAAGCAGGTTTCCCTGCAGCGTCTCCTGGGGATTTTGAAGCGGTGCAAACTATCGCACGTGAGGTGAAGGGTACAACAATTTGTGCATTGGCACGTGCTAATGAGAAGGACGTTATCAAGGCTATAGATGCATTGAAGGATGCGGAGCGCAGTCGTTTACATGTGTTCATCGCTATCTCCGAGATCCATATGCAATATAAATTAAAGATGACTCGTGAACAAGTACTAGATAAGGTTAAAGCTATTTTAGAATTGGCTAAAGGTAAGGTTGATGAAATCGAATTCTCTGGCGAAGATGCATCTCGTGCAGACTTAGATTTTGCTTGCCAAGTATATGGCACAGCTATTGCTGGTGGTGCAACAATCATTAATGTACCAGATACAGTGGGTTACATGATGCCTCAAGAGTTTGCTTCTAAGATCCGTTACATCAAAGAACATACACCTGGTATTGAAAATGCCATCATTTCCGTTCACTGTCATGATGACCTTGGTCTTGCGAATGCTAACTCCTTGGCTGCTATCGAAGCTGGTGCTCGCCAAGTAGAATGTACAGTTAATGGACTTGGTGAACGTGCTGGTAACGTGGGTATCGAAGAGGTTGTGATGTCTCTTAAAACACGGCATGACTATTTCCACGATTTACAAGTGAACATCGATACAAAACAATTCACCAAATTGTCTAAATTGGTAAGTCGCTTAACAGGCGTGTCAGTTCCTCCAAATAAAGCTATTGTTGGTTCTAACGCATTTGCTCATGAATCTGGTATCCACCAACATGGCATGCTTAACAACCCTGAAACATATGAAATCATGACGCCTGAATCCGTAGGTGCTGAAAAGACAAATATCGTTCTTGGCAAACATTCTGGCCGCCATGCCTTCGAAGACCATTTGAAAACATTGGGATTCCACCAAACTTTCACAGAAGAAAAAATCAACGACCTATTTGCTAAATTCAAAGATTTGGCAGATAAGAAAAAACATGTATACGATGATGATATCATCGCTATTGTTGTGGAACACATGGATCACAAGAAAGCGTACGAGCTTGTTGCTCAATACTACAAATTGGGTGAAAAAGGTTATGCCTATGCTGATGTTCGTCTTAATACGCCAGAAGGTGAAAGAGCAGATGCTGCGGTTGGTGATGGCCCTGTGGATGCCTCCCTTAAAGCGGTTGAACGTGTGGTGGGCTTGCCAATTAGCTTGAAAGATTACCAAATCCGCGCTATAACAGCTGGTAAAGATGCCCTTGGGGAAGCAACTCTCAAGGTTGAATATAAAGGACGTATTTATCACGGTCGTGGTATCAGCACCGATATCGTTAAATCAAGTGTAAATGCATATATCAATGCGGTGAATTCCGTATTCCTAGCTATGGAGCTAGAACAACAGGAGGAAGAATAATATGGGTATGACCATTACCGAAAAGAATATGGCTCGCCACGCGGGTCTTGATGTTGTAAAACCAGGCCAAATCATTGAATGTCATTTGGATGCGGTATTGATGAACGACATCACATTCCCACCGGCTCGTAAAGAGTTTTTGAAGATTGGCAAACCTGTATTTGATCGCCATAAAATTTACTTGGTGCCTGATCATTTTACACCGAATAAAGATATTCAATCCGCTACTCAAGCTAAGGTAATGCGCGACTTCGTACGTGAACATGGCATTACGAACTACTTTGAAGTAGGTAGAATGGGTATTGAACACGTTATTTTGCCAGAAAAAGGTCTTATCGGTCCTGGCGAAATGATTATCGGTGCTGACTCCCACACGTGTACCTATGGTGCGGTGAATGCGTTCTCCACAGGCGTAGGCTCCACTGATGCGGGCGTTGCTATGGCAGAAGGTAAAACTTGGTTCAAAGTACCTGAAACGATTAAAGTTGAGCTTATCGGCAAACCTAACAAATGGGTAACTGGTAAAGACGTAATCCTTGATTTAATCGGTCAAATCGGCGTAGATGGCGCTCGTTACATGGCTCTTGAATTCGCTGGCGACGGCGTACAACACATGACTATGGCTGACCGCCTTACCATCTGTAACATGGCTATCGAAGCGGGTGGTAAATGTGGCGTATTCCCTTACGATGCAATTACTGAAGAATACATCAAAGGCCGTGTCAATCGTCCTGTTGAGCCAATCGCTCCAGATACTGATGCAGTATATGCGCAAACTATTACCATCGACTTGTCCAAATTGCAACCAGTGGTAGCATTCCCACATTTGCCATCCAACACACATTACATCAACGAAATCGACAAAGATATTAAAATCGACCAAGTTATCATCGGTTCCTGTACAAATGGCCGTTACGAAGATTTGGTGGCAGCTGCAGAAATCTTCAAAGGTCGCAAAGTAGCTCCATTCGTTCGTTGTATCGTAATTCCTGGTTCCCAAGATGTATACGATCAAGCTATGAAAGATGGGCTTTTGGACATCTTCATTCAAGCTGACTGCGCTGTGTCCACGCCAACATGTGGTCCATGCCTTGGTGGTTACATGGGCATTATGGCCGAAGGAGAACGTACCGTTTCCACTACAAATCGTAACTTCCGTGGTCGTATGGGTCACGTTGATTCTGAGGTATACTTGGCAAGCCCATACGTGGCGGCAGCAAGTGCTGTATTAGGCCGCATTGCAGGCCCTGAGGAGGTTTAAAATGGATTTTGAAAGCAAAAAAATCTGGCGCTACGGCGACGATGTAGATACAGACGTAATCATTCCCGCTCGTTACTTAGCGATTGCCGATTGGAACGAATTGGCTGAACATGCGATGGAGGACATTGATACTACATTCGCTCCTAATGTGAAAGCTGGCGAAATCATGGTAGCTGGCAAAAACTTTGGTTGCGGTTCCTCTCGTGAACACGCACCAGGCGTTATCAAAGCAAAAGGCGTGCCTGTTATCATTGCACACTCCTTTGCTCGTATCTTCTTCCGTAATGCTATCAATATCGGTTTACCAGTTATTGAAATCGGCGAACAAGTCGATCGTATCGATGCTGGCGATGCAATTGGCGTAGATTTATCTAAAGGTATTGTGTACAACTTGACTAAAAACGAACAATACCAAGGCACTGAATTGCCACAATTTATTCAAGATATTGCGGCAGCAGGAGGTCTTGTGAACTTTGCGAAACATCGCAAGTAGTACATATCCGGGATGGAATGTTTGTTTTTCCCTCCAGTTGCCTTAGCGGCCTTCGGAGGCGAGCCAAACACCCGTCTCAACCTCCACCGGCCGGGTCTGACTCCGGCCTGCGGCCTTCGCAGGGCCAAAGTCGGTTTCAACGGGCATTCGGCTCTTAGCAATTTGTCGGTGAGGTTTGATCCAAATTGTAATCTTCTGTTCTGAGGGTGGGTGTGTTTTTCGGTCTTGCGGAGTTCCGCAATGTATTGATGATGTAGAGGCAAGGTGAAGGCCTCAAGCGACTTTAGTAGGTCGAGCCCCTTGGGCGAAGGCCGTTAAGCTAGCTGGAGCTTTAGGACTTCACCTTGTCTCGGATGAATGTAGTATATGAGGAAATAAGAATGAGCGAAAAAAATATCGTATTGATCCCTGGTGACGGTATTGGTACTGAGATTATTGCTGCAGCGAAGGCTGTGTGTGATGTGGCTTTTGAAAAAGCCGGTGTAAAGGTTAATTGGATTGATAAAAAAGCGGGCGGTGCGTCTATTGATGCATACGGTGTTCCTTTGACTGAGGATACTATCGAGGCTTGTAAATCGGCTGATGCTGTATTGCTTGGTGCTGTAGGCGGTCCTAAATGGGATAATGTAGATCCTTCTATCCGTCCTGAAAAAGCAATCCTTGGTCTTCGTAAGGAGCTTGGTTTGTTCTGTAACTTGCGCCCTGTAAAAATCCATCCTTCCTTGCAAGAGTATTCTCCTCTTAAAAAGGA
>NZ_CAUVFT010000048.1:0-7253 GCF_963551295.1 uncultured Veillonella sp. | reverse complement strand
CTAATGTGAAAGCTGGCGAAATCATGGTAGCTGGCAAAAACTTTGGTTGCGGTTCTTCTCGTGAACATGCACCGGGCGTTATCAAAGCGAAAGGCGTACCTGTTATCGTGGCACACTCCTTTGCACGTATCTTCTTCCGTAATGCTATCAACATCGGTTTACCAGTAGTGGAAATCGGCGAAAAAGTAGATCGCATTGACGCTGGTGATGCAATCGGCGTAGACTTGTCTAAAGGTATCGTGTACAATTTGACGAAAAACGAACAATACCAAGGGACTGAGTTGCCACAATTCATTCAAGATATTGCGGCAGCTGGTGGTCTTGTAAGTTTTGCTAAAAACCGTAAGTAGCAGGAGGAAACGAAACACGTATCTCAAGCCTCCAAAGCGAGCTAAGTCGGTTTCGACACGTGTTTCGTTTCCAACTGTTCTACTTTTGTGTAGCAAAACTTTAAATCCCTCTAGCTAACAATATCTTGAATGAATTTATGGCAGAGGGGGAATGAGGAGCGAGCTAAGTCGGTCTCAAGGCATATGCCAGCTCTTGTCCCATTAAGTTCTATTGCGGTTTCTTCGCAAAGGGCACTGGGGGAAGAGCATGAGGTTTACAATCTTTTACTATATGGAGAGGTAAGATGAGCGAAAAGCGTATCGTATTGATTCCTGGTGATGGTATCGGTACTGAGATTATTGCGGCAGCGAAGGCTGTGTGCGATGTGGCTTTTGAGAAAGCCAATGTAAAGGTTAATTGGATTGATAAGAAAGCGGGCGGTGCGTCTATCGATGCATACGGTGTGCCTTTGACTGAGGATACGATCGAGGCTTGTAAAGCGGCTGATGCTGTATTGTTGGGTGCTGTTGGCGGTCCTAAATGGGATAATGTAGATCCTGCTATCCGTCCTGAAAAGGCAATCCTAGGTCTTCGTAAGGAGCTTGGTTTGTTCTGTAATTTGCGTCCTGTAAAAATCTATCCATCATTGCAAGAGTATTCTCCGCTTAAAAAGGAACTCGTGCAAGATGTAGATTTCGTCATCGTTCGTGAGTTAACTGGCGGCATTTACTTTGGTGAACGAGAAGAGGCGCAAGGTGAGGGTGCTAACGAGTTTGCTTGGGATAAAGAAACATATAGCCGTTATGAAGTAGAGCGCATCATGGATATCGCTATGGAAACGGCTCGCAAACGCAATAAAAAGGTTGTATCCGTAGATAAAGCGAATGTATTGGCTTCTTCTCGTTTGTGGCGCAAAATTGCGCAAGAGAAAGCCGCTGCTAATCCGGATATCGCAACAGATTACCTTTATGTAGATAATACAGCAATGCAGCTCGTTGTAAATCCTGCACAGTTCGACGTTATCGTTACAACGAACTTATTTGGCGATATCTTGTCCGACGAAGGTGCTGTTATCTCTGGTTCCATCGGGCTTTTACCATCTTCATCTATGGGTACAGGTACTGCATTGTACGAGCCAATCCACGGATCCGCACCGGACATCATGGGCAAAAACTTGGCGAATCCGTTGGGTACAATCTTGTCCGCTGCGATGATGTGCCGTCATTCCCTTGATTTACCTCAAGTGGCTGACGCTATTGAAAGTGCTGTAGAACAAGTGCTCGTTGATGGTTACCGCACTGGCGATATCTACCGTGAAGGTTTGAAACGGGTAGGTACAACAGAAATGGCGCAAGCCGTAATCGAACGTTTATAAAAGTAATCAATTAAGATTTCTCAAAGTTATTAACGTGAGTTACGTCATTTTTAAAATCATATTATAAGCGTTAAGATATAGGTATTATAATATATTTGTCCAATTAAATAAGAGGGGGTTGTAAGGCCCTCTCTTTTTTGTAGGACACTAGCGGTATACGTAGTTGTTCTTCATATATTAGAGTGCTATATTGGTAGATGAATGGCAAATTATCTTTAAGGAGGCCTTTATGAATTCTTCGATGTATCGAAATTTAACCATTACTGCTTTATTGATGGCATTAGCCATCATGATTCCTATCGTGATGCCTTTGAAAGTTGTGATTCCACCGGCATCGTATACATTGGCGAGTCATGTTCCTATATTCTTAGCTATGTTCTTATCTAGAAAGATGGCAGCTTGTGTCGTGATAGGTTCTACGCTCGGCTTCTTTGTAGCAGGGTTCCCACTTGTTATCGTTATGCGTGCTGCATCTCATATCATCTTTGCCTTGATGGGGGCTTACTATATTAAACATCATCCAGGCGTATTAACAGGGGCTCTATCCTTTGTTGCGTTTAACCTTGCTTGTGCTATCGTTCACGCTATTGGTGAGGTACTAGCATGCCTATTGTTCTATACTACCACTACGATGCCAAACATTGATCTCATCTACGTTGTATTTGTTCTTGTAGGTGGCGGTACCATCGTTCATAGCTTGGTTGATGGATATATTGCATTATATATCTATAAAGCTATCCCTGGACTATCTAAATCGGGTAATAAATAATCATATAATTACATATACTCGTAACCACTCATGGGAAATCGATGTGTACTAATGTACGGCATGTGATTACCTATGAGTGGTTTTTATAATAATTCTCAAAACTGTATCTACAGGTACAGACTTAATTGTGTAATATCGATATAATAAAACTATAGTTAATGACCGATTTATGTTGTATCCATTGATACAACATGGGGCCATATATTGGGGAATACCGGTGAAAGTTGCTTCTCTCATCTGTGGGCCTTTATAGACTCATTAAAAGATATGAGGTGAGTATATTTACTTTCACAGAACATGGAGGTTATTATGAGAAAGCACATTAAAAACAACGTATCATGGGTTGGTAAAATCGACTGGGAATTGCAAGAGTTTCACGGCTCTGATTACACCATTAATAATGGATCTAGCCAAAATGCCTATTTGATTGAAGAGGAGAAGACGGTCCTCATCGATACTGTGTGGAAACCTCATTCCTCTGAGTTCATTGATAATTTGGAATCTGAAATTGATTTGAATACGATTGATTTCATCGTATGTAACCACGGCGAAGTGGATCATAGCGGTTCCTTGCCTGCATTGATGGAAAAAATACCTAATACGCCAATTTATTGTACCGAAAATGCAGTTAAGTCCTTGGTTGGTCAATATCATCATCCAGAATGGAATTTCAAAACTGTTAAAACTGGTGACTCCGTAGATATCGGGAACGGTAAATCCTTGGTATTTGTAGAAATGCGCATGCTTCACTGGCCTGATTCCATGGCGACTTATATGACAGGGGATAATATCTTGTTCTCCAACGATGCATTCGGTCAGCATTTTGCCGTAGAAGAACTATGGGCGGATAAGGCCGATCAATGCCGTCTATGGGAAGAGGCGATGAAATATTACGCTAATATCTTGAATCCATTCTCTCCATTGGTAAAAGCTAAAGTTGAAGAAATTCAAAAGCTTAACTTGCCAATCGATATCATCGCTACTAGTCATGGCGCCATTTGGCGGGAAAATCCAATGCAAATCGTAGAAAAATATTATGAATGGTCTCAAGCGTATCAAGAAGATCAAGTCACAGTTGTATACGATACTATGTGGGATGGCACCAAGAAATTGGCCCATAAGATTGCTGAAGAAATTGCTAAGCAATCCCCTGATACACGTGTTAAGATTTTTAACATTAGCAAAACCAATAAAAATGATATTATGACGGAAGTCTTTAAGTCTAAAGCGATTGCTGTAGGCTCTCCAACAGTAGGTAATAGTGTATTATCTGCTGTAGCTGGTTGGCTCGACTTCTTGCGTGAGTTGAAATTCAAAAATAAAAAGGCTGCTGTATTTGGTACCTATGGCTGGTCTGGTGAATCTACAAAGGTACTCCGTGAAGAGTTGACTAAATACGGATTCTCTGTAGTAGAACCTGAAATCAAATGCAACTGGAATCCAGAAGAATCCGATTTTAATAAAGCAGAAGCACTTGTAAGTGCATTATTAGCATAATTACATATAATAAAGAATGATTCTTGTTATAAAGCCCCTATCTTCATGAAGAGGAGGGGGCTTTTTTTGAGCATATACATAAAATATTGGCCAATATAAATCATATTTGTCATGTTTATTCTTATAATGCTTTTGTTAGCATCTATTTGGATGTCAATTGGTATTGGTAGATGCTATTGTCATAGAAATATAAAATTATAATAAAATGATAAGTGGATGATTAAATATACAAAATAGTTTAATTCACATATGATTCATGAATTAAGTGTGAATGAGGTGTAATAAGGGTAAAAGGTATATTTTTCGTACTTATAAGGTGGTTATTTATTTATAAGTTATACAGTTTGTTACATGAGAAAAGTTTACAAAGTTGCGAAAAATTTAACTCATAAGAGAAAATAATGAGTAAAATTTATTTCCCTATAAAGCTAGGAATAAAGCGGATTCTGATAGATATAAAAAATTGTTAATTTAATTTGTGTTAGAAAAAAGGGTTGTGTATATCGTAAAACTTTGATATGCTATGCGGGTAATCGACAATATAAATTTTTCTTAAACTGATATAGGGATATTTCTTTATGCTAATTTAGAATATTCACCTGTTCAGACCGAGGTGAGAGACGGAACATAGAGAGAATGAAAAATTGTATTGTAATTTGGATGATTTTTTAATTTAGTGAGGGTGTAAGATGAGAGAAATGAAACATTCCAAAAAATTAGCGTTTGCTGTATTGGCTGCTGTCACTGCTGTTGGTGCGAATGTTAATCCGGTAGACGCTGCTTCTGTTGTAATGGACAACACTAATGTTGTTACAGGTGCCAATAATGCAGTTGCGTATGGTAGCGGTAATACTGTAAAAGAATCTGATGCAAACTTCCGTGATCGTGATTACGAAAATGAGCCAGATGATGCTACAAAGAGAACTGGTGACTGGAAAAGTAATTCTGTCGCTATTGGTGTTAACAACACTGCAGCAGGCACCTCTGCATTAGCAATGGGTAATTCTTCCAAGGCGTTGATGAATGAATCTATTGCTATTGGTCATTCTGCTGAAGCACAACGTACATGGTCTACTGCTATTGGTACACGTGCAAAGGCTTCCGAAGTTCGCTCACAAGCTATTGGCTATGAAGCGTTAGCATCTGGCTATAAATCTAATGCGATTGGTTCTAGCGCACAAGCAACCAATAATCATTCTGTTGCTATGGGTTCCTCAGCTCTTGCATCTGGTGATCATGCTCAAGCATTTGGCGCTGGTGCACAGGCAACTAACGTGCGTTCTAATGCGTTTGGTTCTGATGCAAGTGCTACAGCTGACTACGCTATGGCGATTGGTGATCATGCAAATGCAACACACTTAAACTCTATCGCTTTAGGTACAGGTTCCACTACAACCGAAGCTACAGCACAAAGTAGTGCAACCATCGCTGGTCATACATTCGGTGGCTTTGCTGGTGTGGGTTCCGCAGCTAATGGTTCCGTGTCCGTAGGTAAAGCTGGTGCTGAGCGTCAAATTAAAAATGTTGCTCCTGGTGAGCTTTCCGCTACTTCTACAGATGCTGTAAACGGTAGCCAATTATATTCCGTAGCTAATGATTTACAAACACAAATCAACAATTCCACACCTGGTCAAATTAATAACAATATTAAGAACTTGACTAATCGTGTTGGTACTGTTGAAAGACGGGTTAACAAAGTAGGTGCAGGTTCCGCTGCATTGGCTGCATTGCATCCATTAGACTTCAACCCAGATGACAAATGGACAATTGCTGCAGGCTATGGTCACTACCATAATGCTAACTCTGCTGCGTTGGGTGCGTTCTACCGTCCTAACGAAGACACAATGTTCTCCGTTGGTGGTACTGTAGGTACTGGCGAAACTCAATTGAACGCGGGGGTATCTATTCGCCTTGGTAAACGTTCCCCTGAATCCCGTTCTCGCGTAGCTATGGGTCGTGAAATTGCCGAATTGAACGCACGTCTTCAAGATATGGAAAACAAATATAACAACTTGTTACAAATCTTGACTCCACATGCAATTGATCCTAGCAAAACTGCTGAATTCCCAGACGTTCCTCGCAACCATTGGGCTTACCAATATATTAGCCAATTGGCTGGTAATGGTATCCTTGTTGGCTACCCTGATGGCACATTCAAAGGCGATGTTAAGATGACTCGTTACGAATTCGCTACAATGTTGTACCGTGCACTTCAAAACGGTGCTCCTATTGACGAAAACATGAAACGTGCATTGAATGAATTCGGTCCTGAATTACAAAATATTCGTCTTAACCACTTCCGTGTTGATCGTATTTCTGGTGATGATAACGATCGTCATAAAACTGAACGTGTTCGCGTTAACAACGAACCTAAAAACGAACGTGACGTATACGGTTCCCGTATATACAATAATCAATAGGGTTAACTTTCTCTAGAGATTGTAAAAGCTCAAAACAGGATGTATCTTTTGATACATCCTGTTTTTTTATCTAAATCTTTTTGTGGTATTGTGCTTGTTTTATAAAAATACGTCAATCACGGTTAGAGAGGATAGAGTCTTTGATTGAGATTTTAATTGTATTGTGTTTATTTTTATACAAACACTCTTTCGGTTGAGAATTTGGATCTTTAATTTATTTGATACTTAGTATGGCTGAGGGTTGTTGTATATATTACATTATTGCATATAAGATTTCCTTTATAGATATTATGATTTCATATAATGTTTATGTAAATATATTGCAAATAAATACATATAGGTGTATAATTACTTTCACAAAGTGAATTAATATACGTAGTTTGTGAATAAAATATAGATATGAGGGAAAGACCATGAAAGAATTTAGACAATTAACAGTAGCAGACACAGCAGAATATCATAAGGTATTAATCGACGGTTATGCAGCTATAAAAGACTATCCTATTAGCTTCGACGCTATTGATTTTACGGAAGAGGAATCTAAGGAGTGGATTGAAAATTATCCTGTATACGGCTTGTATATTGATGGGCAATTAGTTAGTTCTATTACGTTTTGTATGCCTTGGGTGAAATACTCAACACCGGATAAATATCCGCATATTGCTCATTTTGTAACAGCACCAGCTTTCAAAGGCAAAGGGTATGCACGGGAAGTCTTGGGCTATGCAGAGGAGCTTTTAAAAGAACAGTTTAAAACACATATTGTTACATTAGGAACGGCTAAGGAACATCCTTGGTTGCCTAAAATGTATGAATCCTTTGGATTTACTGCGTATGATAAGGTTCATTTTAGAGGAAAACA
>NZ_CAUVFT010000047.1:0-7306 GCF_963551295.1 uncultured Veillonella sp. | reverse complement strand
AATTACATTATCGATGTAATGGTACGTGCTGCTAATACAAATAAAGGAGGTGTGCGTGACGCCATAAGGGCGGCCGCAACTTAATTATGGCTACATTTCCAGATATAAGATATCCGATATATCCAATCCAGGAAACTACGCCGGACGTAACCTATAAGGGCCAAGTCGAGAATATGACGTTAATCACTCGCAAGAAAACAACTAAAACCCGGCGGACATACTCCGTAGGGTACAAGTTGCCAACTACAGAGTATTATCGGTTACGTGCATTCTTCGACGAGGTTAACTGCTCCGGTATTTTCGATTGGATGCATCCCGAAACTCGTGAAACACTTCAAGTGAGATTTGCTGATCAATTAGATTTTGCTGCAAACGACTACGGAGTGTGGACGGGAACCGTAAAACTACAGGAGGTATAACATGTTACCACTCTCAACGGCATCTATGATTGAGAAAAACCAAATCAGTGCTACCGGCGTGTGGATCATGTTGTTAGATATCACTTACAACAACGAAACGGTTCGACTCGTCAATAATACGGAAAATATCCAATTTAAGGGGAATACATACATAGCCTTCCCATTCCATTTAGCAGACGTTAATAAGAACCAAACGGATTTACCAAATGTTAAATTATCCGTGTCTAATGTGACTCGGACTATCCAACGCATGGCAGAAGAAAATAAAGGGTTTACCGGTGCGGATGTCGTTATCCGAATTGTAAATACCTCAATCCCGGATGTGTGCGAACTAGAGGAGCATTTTGTAATTACAGGCGCGCAAGCTAATGCCGAATGGATGGAGTTTACACTTGGCACAGACTTTAGCTTTAACCGACGATTTCCTCTAATTCGTGTAATGAAGGATTTCTGCCCGTTCAAATTTAAAGGTATTCAGTGCGGGTATAAAGGCGATGCTGGCGAATGTAATAAGACGCTAGCACGATGCCGAGAACTTGGCAATAGCACCAGGTTCGGCGGAGAACCTACAATCCCGCAGGGAGGTTTGTATGCGTCCAACAAATGATTTTACTGATTTACTAGGTACGCCTTTTGAACAGATGAAATGTTGGGATTTAGTTGTTGAAGTATACAAACGCTCCGGTATTGAACTACCCCATTATACCGATGTAAAAATGGGCGATTGGCAAGAAATACGAGAGCCTGGTGAAATGAACGTTCTCGTATTTGCGCTCTACGGCTCAGAACTCGATCATGTAGGGGTTTATATAGGGGGTGGAAATTTTATCCATGCAACGCAAAAATCGGGAGTATGCATTGAACACATCTCGAAATACGTGCCTCGATTAAGGCATATATATAAGTGGAAAGGAGATACGAATGGTTAATGTAATCATCGTCAAGAATCCGTTTAAACCGGAACAACATGAAACTCAATATATGCCTTTTAAGAAAGGTAAACCGGTAAGCCATTATCATAAAGCACCAGGTGAATGGGTGTACTCCATTAATGGCCACGAGGTAACTCTTGATACCACTGTTAACGACGAGGACTATATCGTTGTTATGCCTAAAATCGAAGGTAAATTCTTCGGTGTATTGCTATCAATCGGGATGGCGGTATTTACAGGAGGCATTGCATCTGGTGCTATTTTTGGCATTCAAAGTCTAATCTGGCGAACAGTCTTATCAATGGCTATTGGCATGATTGGTAACGCTGTTATATCTAAATTAACAGCGCCTAAAGTCGACCGCTCGAATTCTGAGCAGTCGACTACATATGGCTGGGGCGGTACTAAAACTGTAACTGGGCAAGGGTATCCACTTGCCGTAACATACGGTCGCATGAAATCAGCAGGCATGTTATTATCTCGTCACGTAATTAGTGACGGTGAGAAGCAGTACCTCAACTTGCTATATTGCGCAGGAGAGGGCGAGCTATCTAAGATTGAGGATATCCGTATTAACTCTAACCCTATATCCAATTACAAAGATGTACAAGTTGATATCAGACTTGGTACAAATGATCAAACTGTAATTCCTAACTTTAACGATAACTTCGCTGACCAGGGTTTAAACTATGAGCTTAAAAGCGAGTGGAGTGTACAGCAAGTACAGGGTGACGCTTGCGATGCCATTGAGCTAACAATCGGATTCCCTAACGGGTTGTACTATTCTAATGACAGTGGCGGTATGGATAAAACCTCTGTCACCGTAGATGCTGAAATTCGCAAGGTAGGTACGCAGGAGTGGCAGTCTTTGCCTTTATCTAACAATAAAGGTCTTTCATCTCACGTGAAAAAAGAGCCTAAGCGGTGGTTTTTTGTTGATAGAGATAATAAGAATATTGCTAACTCAAATTACACAGGGTATATAAGGGAAGCAACGAATTCCGCTTTTTATCGCGTGTTCAGATTCGACAATCTTGATAAAGCAAAGTACGAAGTGCGGATGCGTTGCTCCGGAAAGGACGGTACAAGCCTACGCCATGTTAATAAGGTGTACTGGACTCAGCTTACCCAAATTATATATGACGATTTCGTGCATCCAGGTAAGGCACTCATAGGGATTAAGGCTTTGGCCACATCTCAATTAAGCGGGTCTGATCCTGATGTATCCTGGATTCAAGAACGTAGCAAAGTATGGGTATTTAATCCATACACTAACCAGTATGAAGAAAAACCGGCTGACAATCCAGCATGGGCAGCTTATGACCTTTTACATATCTGCCGTAAGATTGGCGGTGAATATGTAGTATTTGGCCAACCATATGGACGTATTGATTATGATGCGTTTAATGCTTGGGCCGAGAAATGCACGCTCAATAAATTCACATTTAACTACATCTTTGATACCGCAACTCGTTTATGGGATGCACTTAAATATCCTGAAGCAGTAGGACGAGGTAAAGTTATTCCTGCAGGAACACGATTCACGTGCGTGAGTGATTATCAATCCTCGCCAGTACAATTATTCACTGTGGCCAATATTAAATACGGAAGCTTTACAGAAGAGTTCCAGGGTGTAGATGCCAGGGCTAATTCAATTGAGCTATCCTTTATTAACAAGGACAAGGACTATGAGCGCGATGTCATTCCGGTGTACGGTGATACATACGATGAATCTAACTCACTCACTAATCCTGCTCAAATCGAGCTAATGGGGTGTACTAGCCTAGAACAGGCGTATCGACACGGTAAGCACTATCTCAGATGTAACAAGTACGAAATTCGTACTGTTACGTTTGAGGCTTTTACGGATGCCATCGCTTGTACAGTAGGTGATATTATCCTCGTGCAGCACGATGTACCTGAATGGGGCGAAGGCGGCCGAGTGGTTGCCGTTAATGGACAAACGATTACGCTTGATAAGGAAGTCTCAACGCAACCAGGAAAGCGATACCAGTTATTGGTGCGTAGCAATACGACTGATGCAGTATCAACGTATAACGTCGTTAATGTATCAGGCTTGAATGTTATTGTTAGTGAAACTATACCAGTACAGAAGGACTGCATATATGCGTTCGGTGAGATTTCAAAAGCAGCCAAACCATTTAGAGTTCTTGCCATTACTGAAGGTCATTCTGAAATGACTCGCAAAATACAATGTATGGAATACTATCCGGAGTTGTACGCTGCAGATGACGGACACATTCCGACAATCAATTACGCTAATCACAGTGCCTCCGACATCCAAGATATCGGACTCGTGAGCGACGTATACGGCGCAAATGGTATTATGTATTCTCGTATAGCCGTATCGTGGCAATTACCTAGAGACGGCAAAGTGACAAACGTAGTCGTGAATTACAGGAACACTAAAAGTGATACATGGACATATGCTGGAAATTTTCCATCTTCAGCAAACGGCACTACGATAACAGATATATTGTTAGGGGCTAATTACGAGGTACGTGTACAGGCTATTAACGATTTAGGACAGCTTACTACTGGTATTACTAAATCGATTAACATACCTAAAATGCAAGCACCGGAGGATGTGCAAAATTTGCACGTACTCAGTCGATATAATCAGACTGCAGATAAAAGCGTGTACTATGATTTGCAAGTGCTATTTGACCCGCCTAGTAATCCGGCTAACTTCGATGTAGCTGAAGTTTGGTATATGCTAACTGCCAAAAGCGGAAAGCCTGTAACTGGCCAAGAATGGCAGTATGCAGGAAGTAGTACAAGCCAAGTGATCATTAAATCGCTAGGCCCAGGTGAGACATATCGGATTAAAGCGATATCTGTTGACCGATTCGGCAATCGAGCGGAAACGGCTCAAATGGTAGATGTAGAAGTCAAACCTATGGACGCTATTCCTGATATGCCTAAGAACTTTACTATTTCTTTTGACCGTGATGCAAAAGCGAAATGGAATGAAGTTCTTAACGCTGATGTGGATTATTACGAGCTACGTACTGACAATAATCCGGGTAATGACTCTACAGCGCTACTCGCAAGGGTAAGAGGTGCTACCGCAACACTCACGTTAACGAAGCGTGCAGATACGGTATACCTATTTGCTAAGAGTACACTCGGTAAGTATTCAACACCGGCACGGTATGAATACAATTTACCTCAGCTCGACAAACCTGAAGTCGTGGCCAAGAGTACAATTAATGGCATTAACTTATACTTCTCAGCTAAGCCGGTTCAAGCCTATGCGATTAGATGCCACGTTGTAGGTGATACCAGGACCGACGATTTGGAAACAACAAGCACTATGCTTACGTATTCCAATGAACCAGGTGTTTATACTGTCCGATGTGCGTTTGTTGATGTGTTTGGAGAGGGCAAACTCGATGAGCAAATGGTGACAATTAAGGCTACCATTCCTAAGGAAATGTTAGACCGAGAGGCACTAGGGCTAGCTGAGTTCGATAAGCGTGTTAACGAGTTGAGCGCAGAGTTTAACAAAGTATCAAATGAATATAGCACTAAAGTCCAAAACCTTGCTAATGATGTAGAAAGCCGTTTTACGCAACTTGATAACGGTATTGAGCTAAAAGTAAAAGAGGGGCTAAGCGCACTCAATGGTAAGGAAATAGTAAACCGGCTCAATATTGGTACAAATGGAATTCGTTTAGACGGCAAGTTATTCCATGTTACGGCGGAGACATTATTTGACAATAATATTGTTACCAACAAGATGTTGCAAGCCAATTCAATTACCGCTGACAAATTACAGGTTAATAGCTTATCTACCATATCAGCTTATATAGGCGGCACACTCAGAGGTGGTAAGTTAATTGGTACTGAAATCCAAAATGAATCAGGAACCTTTAAGGTAGATGCACAGGGTAATATTAAAGGCGCCAATATTACGGGGTCCCGAATTGATGCTAATAGTGTATTCGCCGAAGGGCAGCAGTTAAAGCCGGCTTACGTTAAGCGTATCGATGTTACTAGTGGTGACAGAATAGAGATACCACCTGGGTATTCGTGGGATAAGACTTTAATATTCTTACGTTGGGTATCTGATCCAATGGAACAAGGTTGGTATGAATACTCTGGTACTAATATGTCTCAAACTGAAATCAATGCAATTCAACAAATCGCTCAAGAGAGGTTTAGAATGACCCTCAATATGCGAAACGGTTGGAGCATGAATGGCTTTGGCGGTGATTTACTCGACAAATATGTTACCGGCAAAAATGAGGATATCGCATCTCATACTGGTGGCAGATTCATATCCTTTAATCAAGGACGCCCTGTATATGGTGTGGTCCAGTATTCAGGGATAGTCGAAAATCCACCTCCGGTGTTTAAAGTTACAACTAGCGCAGGTGCTGGGGTTTCAAATAAACCTGCTGAAATTTATGGCCTAGGGATAACCGAAAAGGGTTATTTCTATTACGGTAAGATGTCAGCTCGTCAAGGCGGTTGGGGCCGTGCTGGAATTACAATTATGTCGTTCTGGTAATGAGGAGGTGCATATATGAAGGAATATAACTTTGATTTACACGTAGGTCAAGACTATGGATTGACCTACGTTATCGAGGACGGAGGCCCATACGATGGGTACACCGCCATTATGAAAATCAGGCGAAAGCCTGATTCCGCAGAGGTGTTAGCCGTTAATGGGGTGACTGAAGGTAATCGCATCACGTTCCGTATGAACGGCAATGACACAGTTAATAAGGTGGACGCTAAAGGGGTTCATCAATATGATGCGTTTATTTACAACGATGATCACAGCTTAAAATTAGGTTTCGGCGAAGTCAATATCATTCAAGATATTGCACGTCATTAATGAAAGGGGATTATATCATGGCACAAGATTTAAATGTTAATGTAACAGGTTTTAATTTACCACCTATTGAAGTAAAAGGCACGTTCACTATTCCATCTATTAGAATAGATGGACAAAACGGTAAAAGTGCGTATGAATTATGGCTAGAAGAAGGAAATACTGGAACAAAAGACGATTTCCTTAACTCCTTAAAAGGTACTAATGGTAGTCCTGGTTTACCAGGTAAAGACGCTACTACAGACGGCGCCTATGAAATGCTATTAGGCTTGAATGTTTATTGTGAAAATGCAACTCCTAATGAAGTATTGAAAGGGCTTATCCGTGGGTTGAGTGATGTGATTAAAAAGCCATTTAAACAACTTGAATTTGACCGTCCTGTTAAAGGTCAAACATATATCAATGTATATGGTACGCCTCACTTAAAGGTAGCTTTACTAGGCAAAGGTGCAGCTGCAGGAGTAAGTATCGGTGATGATGGTCAAGCAAGGATGGATTTAGATAATCCATTTATGGCTGAGGATATTCAAATTGAATATTTTAATATGTTAGGGAGTATCGTAGGAACGTATCGAGTAAGTGGATATGTTAGCGAGAAGACCGTGATTGACGACTATGAGTTCCAAGGCAATACCGACACACAAAACTTTGAATTCCCTGAAGTTACTACGGTTGGGAAACGTGCATTTTGGAATCATGTTCAAATCATTAAATTACCAAAAGCAACACGTATTCATAAAGATGCATTTGATATGTGCTTCAGTTTGTCTGAGCTATATTTGCCAAGTTATGTATTGACGAGTGACCACCAATTTTCAATGATAAGTTTACCGGGTTTACAGAAATTGATACTGAATGACGCCTCTGATGTTAATGAATTAGCTTCATTGCCATTATTGGTAACAGAAATTTACAATCAAGACGAAACTAAGCGTTTTGATAAAACCACTAAAACATGGGTACCGGTTCAATAAGGAGTTAATGAATGGATGAAATCAAAATACTCCTGATGGAGGCAGGTATTCCTCCATATTTTGCGGACATTGGATTCTGGGTAACCCTGTTAGGGGTTATCTGGGCCGCCCTTAGGG
>NZ_CAUVFT010000046.1:0-7382 GCF_963551295.1 uncultured Veillonella sp. | reverse complement strand
GCAACACGATTTTTTTACCTAATGGTTTTACTTGGTCTTTTAATTTTTGAATTAAATCCACGATTTTTGCCTCCTTAACATTGGCTTTACGCCATATCAATACTATTATTATAGCAAATTCAACCTATTGGTAAAAGTAAAAATTATTTCTTACCATATCATTCCTAGTGTTATACTCTTTTTATGAAAGTTGGAACTCATTCCAACTTTTCTCAATTTTAGCTATCAACTTGGATTTCATTCCAACTTTTTATCATTTTAAATATAAGATTGGATTAGATTCCTAATTTTTTAATTTAAAACCTAACGCCTCAAATAAGTTTTATCTACGAACTACATACCACTAATTGAACTCTTTACACATACACGCTACAATAATAGAAATAAAATACGGATAGCAAAATGCCAATTTATATTCCTTATACACTCATTTAGGAGGGCTTATGGCAAATACTGAGACAACAATCAACGCCGTTATAAATCCAGAAATTAACGAAACGCCTATAGACATAGAGAAAACGATTAAAGCCTTGGAGCGAAATAAATTTGTAGTTCATTATTTTGAAACAGGCGCAGAAGCTATTTCCTATTTAAAAGGTCGTATTCAAAACAAACGTGTAGCCATCGGTGATTCTTACACCTTATTGAAGCTCAAGGTTCATGATGTCTTAGCCCAGGTCAACGATGATATAACAGATATTCAACGTCCCCTTCCTGGTGAAAGTTTCCGCGACACCGCATTGCGTACCATGGGGCGTGATGTATTCCTTACCTCTGTAAACGCTCTTGCTCAAACGGGAGAGATGGTTAATATTGATGGTACGGGTAATCGTGTTGCAGCCTCTTTATTCGGCTCTCAGGAGGTATTTTTTGTGCTAGGCATCAACAAAATCACGCCAGATTTAGCTTCCGCCATCTATCGCGCACGAAATGTAGCCGCTCCGCTCAACAGTAAAAAGAATAAAAAGAGCTCTCTCAATCCATGTGCTACATTAGAAGAAAAATGCTACGATTGTGGTTCTCCGGATCGTATATGCAATGCATTAACGATTTACTATAAAAAGATGCGCAATATGCAAACCATGGAAGTCATCATCATTAATGAATCTTTAGGCTTCTAATTGTTTGCGGCCCATTCAAAAAATCTTGTATATTCATTTCTCCAAGTCCATATATGACTCTATAAATTGTAGACCACCGAGGATCTACGGAACCACTTTCAAGGTCACTAATATAAGATTGGGCTAAACCCGATTTATCTGCCAATTGATATTGAGTCATTCCCAATTGTCTACGCCAAAGTAAAATCAATACACCAAGCTTGTGAACTTCTTGTCGAACTTGTAGATCTTGACAACATACGATAGGATTCATGGCAACCTCTATCTACTTTCTCCCTCAACACATATTTATGCCTTTACTATAAATCTAGGCTCAATCATTTCCTAGTAATGGTTGAAAAACGATAACACAAAAGCCTTAACAAAAACTAATGCACCAATTAGTTCAGTTAAGGCTTTTTTCTTATGTGTATTATATTGCGTAGAGTTTCATCATTTCGTGGAATTTTAGTATATACAAAACTTATTATCATTAAAAATACAGATAGTAAATCAGAAATACAGGTATTATCTATATATTGCAATTTTTATACAGTATTCATATATTATGCATACACTTGATTTATAAAATTACCTGGCGCTATTTAGCACTATTAATACTACAAGAAGACTATACGATATATAGTAAATACGCAATATTGTTAAAATACACTTAGGAATAATAAGTCTATTCATAATACAAAAGGACTATACAGGTCAACTGTATAGTCCTTTCTATGTCTTTATATAAAATTATTGATTTGCGCTTTCTTGTGCTTTTTTGATTTCCATGTATTTAACCATGCCATCAACAGCTTTTTTAGCTTCACGCATAGCCAATACTACGGTAGCAGGTTTGTGAACAACGTCACCCCCTGCAAATACGCCTTCACGACTAGTCATACCATATGGATCTTCAGATGTAATAATATAACCTTTTTCATCTACTTTTAAGTTATTACCTTCACCTACAAGACGAGCATTTGGTTTATGACCTGCGGCGATAATAATTTTATCAACAGGCATTACTTGGAAGTTACCAGTGCCGTGGATACCTGCACCATCTTCGTTAAGCGCCATCACTTCGTATTTGAAGCCTTCTACCTTATCTGTACCTTCTACGCCTACTGGAGAAGCAAACCATTGGAACTGAACGCCTTCAGCACGAGCTTCTTCGTATTCAGACAACAAGGCTGGCATTTGTTCTTGGCTACGACGATATGCTACAGTTACCGCTTCGCAGCCTAAACGTACGCATGTACGAGCCGCATCCATCGCTACGTTGCCACCGCCGATGATAATTACGCGATCGCCTTTTTTAACAGGAATTTGATCTTCATCAAGTTCCCCATTTTCTACCAATTGTACGTTAGTCAACAAATACATCGCTTGGAATACACCATGTACTTCATCGTTTTCCATGCGCACTTCTTGAGGAATATGTGTACCAGTACCTATAAAAATAGAGTCAAAACCTTCAGCAAAGAGATCATCCAAAGTTTTATCTTGACCAATAAATGTATTACATACGAATTTAACACCTAAGCCTTCAAGACGAGCGATTTCACGACGTACAACGGCTTTGGACAAGCGGAATTCTGGAATACCGAATAAGAGTACACCACCTGGTTCAGATTGGCCTTCAAATACAGTTACCTCATAACCGAGTTTAGCCACATCACCAGCTACGGACAAGCCTGCAGGGCCAGAACCTACTACAGCTACCTTACCGAGATCTTGTTTGATTTTCTTAGGCTTGCGAAGTTCATTGATGCTTTCAAAGTCAGCCGCGAAGCGTTCCAATTTGCCGATGTTAATAGGCGGTTTTTTCGCCTTATTCATGATACAGTTGCCTTCGCATTGATTTTCTCGTGGGCATACGCGACCACAGATAGACGGTAAATTTGTTCGTTCCGCCAAGATATCATTAGCTTCACCAAAATTACCACGTGCGATAGCTTGGATGAAACGAGGTATTTCATTTTCAATAGGACAGCCCATACGGCACAATGGCTTTGGACAATTTAAACAACGTTTCGCCTCTGCGAGCGCTTCCTCCATCGTATAATCCGCATCAAAATGTAGTGGTTTTAATTCGTTACTCATGGCACATGCCTCCTAACAAGGATCCAGTACTATACTTACAGCGTTGCATGCACCTAAGCATTCCGATGAGCCCTCTCACATAGGGACGCCGCCACATGCTGCTAACATTTATCTTTTGTAACCATTTGATAGACGTGTGGTCACTGGTCAGACTCACACTATTCTATAGTATATTCTAAATTGTGAAAGTCCCAACAGTCAAGCAAATATCACACGTTTTGTATACGAATATAACCCTTATACTTGCAAGGAGTGCATAGAAAAAGAGGCACCAGTAGGCCTCCCCCCTTTCATAGCGATATATAGCTCAAGGTTTGGTTTAGGATTGTTTTTTAAGATTAAATATGTGTGCGAATAAAACCTTCTGTGTATTTTGTTTGAGATTTAAGAAAATGATTATGACATCGCTAATGTAATACTGATTTAGCACTACCTTAGCAAAACAATTATGTAATTAATAACATAATTGCTTTAGTACTATATGCAAGATTAAACTATGTTAATATTTACATATAACTTGATACATATATATTGATATAATATAAACAGAGATTTACGACTTTTGTACGCTAATCACAGCCAAATCTATCCTGAATGTTGACCAATGCGAGGTTCCCTATGAACACAGCAGAGTTTACCGAAGAATACTATATTGACCGTCAAGGATCTCATTCCAGAAAATGGGACGGTGAACATTTAAAATTCAATCGCACCGATCTATTACCACTATGGGTGGCCGATATGGACTTTATGCCTCCCCGATGCATCCAAGAGGCCATTTGTAATTATGTCAAAGCCAATCCATTAGGTTATACCATGACAAATCCGAATTATATAGAGGCCGTTATCAGTTGGTATAAACGTCGTCATAACTGCACAATCATTAGCGACTGGCTTACCAGTGCCCCCAATGTTATTACAGCCATCATGTGGTGCATAGCAGCTTTCACAAAAACAAATGATGCCATCGCAGTGTTAAGCCCTGTGTACGGCGCATTCGACAGTAGCGCCAGCGATGCGAAGCGGCAAATCATCGCCGTTCCCATGACGCGCAACGAAGATAACCGCTATGCTATTGATTACTCGGCCTTTGAAGCGGCTATCATCAAACACGATGTTAAGTTATTCATTCACTGTAATCCACACAATCCAGTAGGTCACGTATGGACTTTAGAAGAAATGGATCGACTATTTAGTATCTGCCAGCAACATAAGGTCCTTATCATTAGCGATGAAATCCATCAGGACCTCATCACGGGACTTACACCATTTACATCCGCATTAACTGTGTCTAACGGAGCGTATACAGACAGGCTCATCGCCATGTCCTCGTTGTCAAAATCGTTCAATATAGCTAGCCTGCACCACGCAGAGGTCATTATCCCTAACGAAGAGCTGCGGAATCATTACGACGCCTTTAAAGCCCTTGTATACCATACAGATTCGGACGTCCTTGCCGAGACAGCCATCACAGCTGCCTACACGCATCCAGAAGCAGAAGCATGGCTAACGGACCTACTCGCTGTAGTGAAAGAAAACTATGATTATATGTGCAATAAACTACTTGCCACCTTGCCTGAACTCCGCATTAGCCCTATGGACGGCACTTATTTGGCTTGGATCGATTTTAGCGCTTATCTTAAACCAGAGGAAATGCATGATTTCTTTGAAAATAAATTCGGTATTGCTCCTAGCTTTGGTGAATGGTTCGGAGGTGAAAGCTACGCAACCTTTGTACGCTTGAATTTGGCTACAAGCCTTGAGAACATCAAAATTGCTACGGATGCTATCCTACAAAAAATTTAACTATTTCAGGTCTAACATAATAGTTAACTTTCAATATCACTATATAATCAAAAGAGGCAGTCACAGCTGTTTATAACACATCTGCGACTGTCTCTTATTATATTTAAACCTACTGTTAGCTAATCATACGTTACTATTACCGACATCTAAAGCCTTTATTAGGAGTATTAAAGCAATTATTTATCAGGAGTATTTGAAATAATCAATTATTCGGAACGTTTGAAAAGCCTTTTAGCAGGGATATTTAAATAGCTTTTACTAAGAATGTTTAAAATGATCTTTTAGTAAAGATATTTAAAATAAAATTTACTAGGAACGTTTGAAATGGTCTTTTGCAAATTGCATGTCTTGCACTAATTCTAATGTACCAAGGTAATTATTGTTTTGGTCGCGCACCGCCATATAGTTTACATAGAATGGACGACCTACCTTTTCAAGCCATACCGCCACATTATCGCGTTCCCCTTTGCGGAAGGAATCAATGATACCACGTACGATTGGCTCTATCTTTGGAGGATGGCAAGAGTATACATCGCGACCGATAGCTGTAGTAGGGCGTTTAAAGACCTTTTCACCATCGTTGAAGTAACGGTTAATGTCTTCGTGGTCAACGAAGGTTACTTCCATTGGCATTGTATTAAGCATGGCATTTAATTGATCCACAGTTAAGCTGCCGCCTATTAGAGCAATGGTATTATCATCGCCACTTGCGTTTGTTGTTTGTGTAGCTAATGCAGCCTCAGCCTCTGCCCAAGCAACGCGTTCTACGCCAAAGATTTCTTCGTATTGTTCAGTATCTTTGTAAATTTGGTACCATTCTTCAGTACTAAAATTCTCTGCACAGATTGGGAACAAGATATTTTGCTCTTTGTAGATCATCTCTTGAGCACGTGTGAGAAGACCATCAAACTCTTCGTACCAAGCATCATCAATAGACTTAGCACGAGCTAGACGACCAAAGCCATCGCGAATATCGTCATCAACAGTCCACATAACCATGGATGGACCAGAAATATCATAGGCTACTTTCAAATGAGGATATAAAAGGTCGCCCTTCTTAGCGTAGTGAATAGACACTTGGCGCACTTCGTTCACATCATCTACCGTAGCAGTTTTATCGGCCACCTTAACCTTTGTAGCTTCAATCAACGCATCAAGAGCTTTGTTTTCTTCTGTTAATCGATTGAGTGGATGACCTACAGTTTCAACCAAAGACACCACACTTTTACTCTTTTCTTGAGCCTCTAGTACGGCCTCAACCTTAGCGTGTTCAGACTCCATTTGTTCATGGATAGTGGAGCCGTGGAACAATGCGGAGTGAAGGTCACATAATTGTTGAACCTCTGCTAGTGGTGTGCCTTCACGCATAAGGCCTTGTTCAGCTTTCATGATTTCACTAGCCTCAACATGGGCGAATTGACTAGCAAAGTCTTCACGAACGGCACCAAGGTCTTCACCTGTACCTAAACGTTTCAAGAAACCTTTGAGCTGCTCTACGCGTTCGCTGTCTTGAACAGTATCTTCAGCCTTAGTTTCGGAATTCTCGTCAGTGTTAGCTGGCGCTGTAGTAGATACTGGTGCACTGCTATCTACTGCATTTGCTGCAACTGTGCTAGATGCTACGTTAGCAGATGCGTCCGTAACATTAGACTTTGTAGTTGCTGCAGTAGGCGCTACGCCAGGATGATCCGTAGTTTCCGCATCATCACCAGATAGATTTGGCATTTCACCTTCTAAGGTAAAGCCAGCTTTCATAAAAGCGCCCACGATATCGATCATGGATACGCCTTTCATCTTAGCCCCTTTCGGGATGGTCATGATTTTACCAACAGAGTTCAACATCACCTTGTTTGTGATTTCGCTGAACCCTAATTCTTTCATAATATCTGTTACTTCAGGATACTCTTTTACCAAATCATATACAGATTTGGATAAATCTAATTTCTTTTCCATTTTGTTCCCCTCGTGTCAAAATCTTTATAAAATACTTACTAATATTTGTAAGCCCCTATACGTAAAATTCTCGCATATAAGGCTATCTATTTACTGTGAAAAGTCTATATATAATGACCTATGAATCTATGATAAACGATATCGATTAGAAAATCTGTATCCGTGGCAATACTTTTGAAAGTAATTTAAAAATTTTCAGAATATCATGTAACGCTTTACCAATAGTAACTCTTTACCAATAAAATAAATTATACGCTCGAAAACAGTAAAAGGAGATAAAAATAACGGATAGATGATTATCCATCCCGTCGCATAAATGAAGGGAGACACATCAACTATCCGTTATATATTTAAATTACTTGTCTATTACTATTACTGTTACTGTTACTGTTTCTGTTTCTGTTTCTGTTTCTGTTT
>NZ_CAUVFT010000045.1:0-8883 GCF_963551295.1 uncultured Veillonella sp. | reverse complement strand
TTAAACCAAATATCCGTCAATCCTGCACCTTCAAGATAAATCCTGCGCATTGCATCAACAGAAAACCGCATAGGATTTCCATATGTAAGATATTGCAATAGTTTCGGCATATTATGTACAGGTGTGATTAATCCGGACAATAATGCTAGTGGAAAGAGAAAGACAAAAACATATACGAGAACTTGCTGCATATTTTTTGCAATAGCCGAAATAGATAATCCCAATCCAATGCTACTACTTATAAATGTAAACAACACGGCATACACAAGAAATATGTTGCCCCGAAATGGAACTTTAAACCAAAACATGGCTATTAATAACAATACAGTACTTTGAAACAGTCCTATTATCATGGGTGGTATAGACTTTGCAATCAAAATTTGCATAGATGATACAGGTGTCACCAATAATTGATCAAAGGTCCCCTGTTCTCGTTCTCTTGCCACAGATAAGCCACCCAACATGATAACTTGTGTCATACTGATCAATATGACGAGACCTGTCAAGAAAGTCCATGAAGACTGCTGGTTTTCATTGTACCAGGTACGAGATTCAATCGTGATTCCCTTATGTTCAATGCCTAACCAAGTCTGATTGAATTGAGAAATGATTTGCCCCATATAGGCTGCGACAAGACCTGAGGTCATTGTGTTCGTCCCATTTGCAATAACAGTGATAGATGTAGGTTGTTTATGCTTTAATTTTTCTTCAAAATCTTGAGGTATGATAACAGCCATAATAACTTTGTTGGAGTCTATTAGTGGTGCAATTATATCCGGAGAGTTCGCAGATTGATACAGTTCAAAAACACCTGATGAATTAATAGTCGATTCTAGTGCAGCTGCGGTCTGCGTATGACTTTCATCAATCAATACATAGGGAACTTTGTTGAGATTATAGGTTGCGGCATAACCGAAGAGGAATCCTTGAATAATAACCGGTAACAGTAAGATTATACGAGTTTTCGGATCTTTGAAGGTGGCTAATAGCTCTTTCCATATGATAGCAACAATTTGGTTCCAGTACAGGCGCCAATTCATTATTCCACCTTCTTCCGCGTAATATAAATTGTCAATATTGTAAAGCAAATAGCAAATCCCGATAATACGGCACTATTTTTAATGATCAAATACCAGTTATTTCCACCGAGGAACAATGATTTCAGTAATTCTAAAAAATATGTGGGAGGTAAAAGCCTTGAAATATATTGAATCACCACAGGTTGTGAGTGTGGATCAAATAAAAAACCCGTCAATATTAAAGCTGGTAAAAAACTGGTAAGTAACGCCATTTGACAAGCTAAGAACTGTTTCTTCGTAAACGCAGATATAAGTAATCCCATATTTAAGGAAACAATCAAATACAATGTGGACACGATGCAGATGATCCATAAGGAACCACGCATCGGTACTTCATAAAAGAAATACGATACACCGAGGCAAAACAATAGCCCTAACATGGCCAATACATAATAAGGCACTACCTTAGCCAAAATAATTTCAATAGGCTTAACTGGTGTAACGAATAAAGCCTCGAACGTACCACGCTCCCATTCTCTAGCCATAACAACCGCCGTAAGAAAGACGGATACAATCGTCATGATAATCATGATGAGCCCAGGAATCAAAAACCAGGTACTTGTATTTGCCTCATTAAACCACATGCGATGATTCATTGTTATATATCCGCCACGTAGCATAAACGGAATATTCTTAACGGCCCATAAATTAATAGCTGAGTTTACATAACTTTCTATGCTCATCGCTACCGAAGTATCGACACCGTAGTAAATTCCCTGCACTTTCCCTTGTCCACGCATAACTTGAGCAGAAAAATCCTGTGGGATCACTAATATGGCATCTACCTTTCGCTTTTCCATCAATAGTTCCGCCGTATTTCTATCACGAACCGCTATGGGCTGAAAGTACTCGGAACCGTTTAATGAATCATACACACTCTCGGACATTGCATCCTGACGTTCCATAACCACCGCTATCGGTACATGTTTAACATCCAATGTTACCCCTGAGCCGATGAGGATAATAAGTAGTATAGGTAGCACAACCCCCAACAAAATAGTGCTGGGGTCGCGCAATACTTGTAAGGTTTCCTTGTATACCAATGAGGAAAACCGTCTTATAAATCCGTTCATACGTCCTCCTCCTGTTCCCGTTTTTCCAGTATGACAGAGATAAACGCTTCATCCATAGTACAAGTCTCGTCGCCAGCAGTCCGTCTAACCTCATCAGGTGTTCCTAGCACAACGAGTTTCCCTGCATCCTGAATCATAATACGGTCACAATATTCCGATTCATCCATAAAATGAGTCGTAATAATAATCGTTGTTCCTCGCTTTGATAAAGAAGTAATCTGTCTCCAGAAATTACGACGTGTAAGAGGATCAATACCACTTGTGGGCTCATCCAAAAAGAGAATTTTAGGCTCATGCATTAGCGCAGCCGCCATGGACAAGCGCTGTTTATAACCACCAGGCAAATCACCGGCTATCATATCTCTCACATCGTTCAGACGAAACTCCTTGATAACAGCTTCTATTCGATTATCCTTTTTTTGACCGTACAAACCATACACACCAGCAAAAAAATCCAGATTTTCCATAACGGACAGATTGCCGTACAAAGAAAACTTTTGCGCTACATATCCGAAATTGCTTCTTGCTGCTGTACGAGATTTAACGACATCAACTCCGGCTACTCGTAAATCCCCGCTCGTTACAGGCAATAATCCACAAAGCATACGAAATGTCGTCGTCTTGCCGGCTCCGTTTGGTCCAAGCAATCCGAATACTTCTCCGCGCTGCACCGTAAAAGAGGTATTGGCCACCGCCGTAAAATCACCGAATGTCCTCACCAAATGAGATACAGAAATTTCTACTGGTCGCTCAACCATTTCATTGGGGGACAACAAACGCTTTCGTTCTGTCTCTATATCACTTTCATCAAAATCCATATCGATGGTATCTGAAAAAGCAGTTCTCTGTTTCGAAGAAAATTCATCCTCTTTTAACAGCATCATAAAGGTATCTTCCAAACGGCTTTGAACTGATTGTTCCTCCATACCGTACTCGCTAAGCCAAGGAATCAAAGGTAACTCTCGAGTCTTAATGTACCTAACCTTACCCGCATCCGGAACTGCATCTGCCACACAACGAGTATCATCCAATAATGCAGCCTGTACATCTCGCATACACAAAGGTTTCGGTATCTGAACCTGAAAACATCGCCCTTCAGACATTTGAGTCAACTCATTCGGTGTCCCAGTTGCTAAAAACCGCCCTTTATTAAGGACGAAAACATCTTTACAACGCTCCGCCTCATCTAAGTATGCAGTACTAACAAGTACGCTGATTCCATCTGTACGTACTAACGACTCTAAAATCTCCCATAACTCACGTCTTGAAAACGGGTCAACCCCTACGGTAGGCTCATCAAGCAGCAATAACTCTGGAGATCGTACAAGTGTACAGGCCAAGCTGAGTTTTTGCTTCATACCGCCCGACAATTTACCGGCGGGACGCTTAGTAAATTTGGCTAGCCCCGTCATATGCAGTAATTTTTCAAACCGCTCCATTCTCACATGCAAAGGAATACCGTGTAAATCTGCATAGAGATTCATGTTTTCACTGACCGATAATTCCTCATAAAGCCCAAACTTCTGAGGCATATAACTGAGTCTATCTTGAACTTTCTGCGAATATGCTTTCACATCCATTCCGAGGACATCTAAAGAACCAGCCGTGGCATCCAATAAACCGGCTATCAAACGAATCAAAGTCGTTTTCCCCGCCCCATCTGGCCCGACCAATGCAGTTAAACAACCTTTTCGAATTTTAAAATCCAAATGGTCCAATGCTTTTATAGGATCAGCTCCGACAATGGGAAATTCTTTATATAATTGTGACGCTTCGATTGCATATACATCATTCACCGCACACCTCTATATATCAATGGAAACAGTGGCAGGCATCCCTAAACGAAGACGATTATTCGGGTCATCCACATAGACCCGCACTTCATACACAAGGGTAGTACGCACATCTTCCGTTTCTACCGATTTAGGTGTAAATTCCGCTACGGAAGAAATATATCCGATTGTGCCGTGAATCGGTTCGTTCTTATATGTATCCGTTGTTACATTTGCTGCCATACCATTATAAATTTTCCCTAAATCTCGTTCGTTCACATATACACGAACCCACTTTTTGGTATTCTCAGCCAACTTAAATACAGGTGTACTCGGTGAAGCCATATCACCGACCTGTAATAATCGGGCCGTTATAACACCATCTATAGGAGCCGTTAATACGGTTTGGTTCAACAAGAACTCCTGACGGGCCAGTTCGCTTTTCATCGCATCCAATTGTGCCTGGGCCTGTGCTATATCTTCCTGTCTTGGCCCTGCGACAGCTAAATTGTATGCTTGTTGAGCCTCATTTAATTTAGCTTCCGATACTTTCACCTTCGCCTGTATATCATCTACAGACTGTCGACTGACGGCCTTACCATTTGAAGCATTATAGGATTTTTGCAGCTTATCGGACTCCTGCTTCGATTGAGCCAGCGAAGCCTCTGCAGATGTAACTCGTGCCGACGCTTGAGCGATTTCCTCTGGTCTACTCCCAGCTTGCAACTTAGCCACTATAGCTTCCTGTGCTGCAATGGTGTCCTTAGCCTGCTGTACAGCAAGATTCAATTCATCAGAATGTAAATACCCCAAAATCTGCCCTTGGCTCACGACCGCACCTTCATCCACCAAAAGGCTGGCAATCCGATCACTTCCCCGAAATGCAACATTCACTTCACGCAGATTCACATTGCCTTGCAATACAATGTGATGAGCCGCCATATACGCTTCATATTGATAATAAGCATAATAACCTGCACCGCCCAGAATAATTAGAAGAGCAATTATTATACTTATACACTTTTTTCTATTATTCGCCATCCAACGTTTAAGGACATCAAGTTTCTCTTTCATAATCATTCCCCGCTTCTCACACTATTTCTTAGCATGCAAATCCGCCTCTGCCGCCTGATCGATGTCCATGGCTTCCCAGCCACCGCCTAAGGATTTGAATAAACGAACGGTATCAGCAAACTCTTGCCCTCGACTCATGATATATTGCCGTCTAACAGACAATACATTTCGTCGCGCATCAAGAACACTTAAGTAGTCACTAATACCAGAGTCAAAATTAATTTGAGCCAATGATTCCGCTTGCTGTGCAGATTCTACAGCAGATTTTAATTCCTCAGACTTAATATGATCCTGAGATGCATCCGTCACCGCATTTCGGACCTCCCCTACTGCTTTCAAAACAGTCTCTTCGTAAAGTGCCAAGTATTCCTGTTCCTTTTCCGTTTGTACTTTTATATTCTTCCGGATAGCTCCGGCATGAAAAATAGGCATCGTTATTGACGGTCCTATCCCTATCATCTTCCCGATGACTGAAACGAGTCCACCCGATGCAAACGACTCCAATCCTATACTGCCATTCAGTGAAAATCTAGGCTTAAGATCAGCCTTTGCGGACTTCGTTTTCTGCTGTTGTGCCGCAATACGTCGTTCAGCCGCCTGTATATCCGGTCGTTGCCGCAAAGCTTCCGCCGGTATGCCGATAAACATATGCGGATCCACCGTCGGTAACGAAGCATTATCCGTCAATAACCCATCGACTTCGCCCGGAACTGTTCCTGTCAAGATAGAGATAGCGGACATTGTGGAGGCTATATTTTTCTTTAATGAAGGAATCTCCGCCTGAGTCTGAGACAATGCATATGTAGCCTGTTGTACCGGTAATTCATTTATAATGCCTGACTGATAATTTACCTTGAGCAGTTCCAACGCTTCCTGTTGACGCTTCACATCATCTTCCGTAATGCGTAATTGCTCCTGCAAGGTTCTTAACGACATATACTGTAATGCGGTTTCCGCACTCAACGATACCCATGTGGAATATAAATCCGCCTGTGATGCCTGCAGCGAATTCGATGCAGCACGTGAATTGGCTTTCTGTCTTCCGAATATATCAATTTCCCATCGGGCATCAACTCCCAGTTTGCCCGTTTCTACAGTTCTCGTCGTCTTATCAGGTAAAGGTAAACTCTTTATTTCTTCTCGGTCCGAATCCCATTCGCCCTGCCCTCTGTTAGCAGACCATGAACCGGAAGCATCCAGCCAGGGTAATCGTTGCGCTTCAGCAATTCCCAACTGCAACCGTCCTTGTCTAACTCGAGAACGAGCTACCTCTAACTGCCGATTATTTTTGAGGGTCAAATCAATTAATTGATCCAATACAGGATCATTAAAAACCTTCCACCAGTGGGCTAATTCTTCTTCACTGACTGCTTTTCCTTCTACAACCTCATACGGTAACGGATGTTTTCCCGCTTCTTCTACCCAAGAATGTTCATTTAATTCTTTAGTTGCTTTTTGTTTCTCTGAAAGCTTAGCCTCATCAGCAGCAGTGCTTTTTTTCTTCTTTTTTTTGCCGTCCTTGTAATACGATGCAATAACAGGACTGCCTTGGTCAGAATCGTCAACAGTTTTTTCAGCCCTATGCTGTACTGTCGTATTATCTCGACTCGTTCGATTCGCATCGCCGTTTGATTGACTAAAACTGACGCCTGCGCTAGCACTCCAAGCCCCTAATGCTAAACATATATAAACAATTAAAAGTTGTTTTCTATTCGTCATCATAGCAAACCTCTTTTCATTTCCATATATATCAGTATCATTGTATGTTCATCTTATAATATAAAACCATTATGTATCAATAATATGAAGTATCATTTTAATCTAACTTGAGTTTTATCAAACTTTCACATAAAATAAAAATGTATTAATATAATTCAAGTGGAGGCGATTATGTATATCGGTGAAATCATTAAAAGCTATCGAGAACAACATAATATGACGGTTGAAGAATTCGCAAATAAATCGAATCTAAGGCAAACAGAAATCAACCAATTGGAAGAATTATTTCAAAGCGATGGAACGACACCTCATCCTGTTGCAATGCGACAAATTAAAGCTATAGCTGAAGCCATCGGACAGCCAATCCCCATCATTATGAATCTTATTTCTGCAGATCAAGAAATTGTCGTTAACGTAGTAGCTGAATCAGACCAGCCACATGCGAAATAATAAGACTTAGTCTATTAAATAAAGATCATTAGCTCATAAAAGGACCCTACATAAATATGTAGAGTCCTTTATATACATATAAAAAATAAAAAAGCACCACATTACTGTGATGCTTTAATTTGGTGACCCAGAAGGGATTCGAACCCCTGGCCTTTTGATTCGTAGTCAAACGCTCTATCCAGCTGAGCTACTGAGTCATGTACAAGGTACTCACTTATATTAACATAATGATTGCAGCTACGCAAGCATTTTTTAATATTTTTCGAGTAATTTTATGGACATGCGGTCCGAAGACCGCAATCCAAAGTTTGGCAGGGGCAGTAGGACTTGAACCCACAACCAACGGTTTTGGAGACCGCTACTCTACCAATTGAGCTATACCCCTATGTTCATCAAGCTTTGCTTGATACTTGATTAGTTTAACAAATATTACATACTCTGTCAAGAAATAAAGGCTTTTTAATCGATAAAATAATAGTGATTATTAAAGGAAAAGAGCCCTTTCTCAAGGGCTCTTATGTCTACCTAACTTTTACCTTTATATATACGGGAGATGGTATATATAATTAGAGAGTTTTGTATATGTATTGTTTTGTTTATACACAGGGAGAGTATTGTTGTGTATTTAAGTGTTGTTTTATGTGTTGTATTGTTTTGTGTTGTTTGTATTATTTGTAAAAGGGACAGGTAAAAGTTATTAGTAGTAGACCTCCATTTCCTTAGTTGATCTCAATCAACTATAGTTAGTATATAGATAATTCGTGAAAACATAGTGAAAGTGATATGAAATATAATCAAAACGAGTAATTTTTGGTACATTTTGGTATATTATTAAATATCAGAAAAATATCTACAAAGCACGTATTTACTAGGTTAAACAGAGATCTATATAAAATAGTGATAATTCTATGCATGAATAGAATATGTAATAAATAGTAATTATTAAAATTTATAATTGAACCTCCATTAATTATTTAATCTCAACTAATTGAAAAATATGATTAAAAAATAATGAAATAATTAATACAGTAAACCGGTCATCGCTCTAACATTTCTATCTTCTACATCCCCACTTATCAGATTTTCTAGTAGAAGAAAAGTCATACATAAAAAAGACACACCCTCAGGTGTGCCTTTACGTCAATCAGCGGCTTCCTATCACACTCGCCCAAAACAGTATTTAAACAGTCTTTTAATGTACAGTGCTTATTGTAGGACTTCGTCGAAGGTGATGTGTGGGCCCCATACGTCGTTTAATCCTAATTACTTTTCTCTTGCCCTACTTGCTTCCTCACTGTGGATTTTCCTTCACTGCTTCGCAGTTCGGTAAATCTTACGTTCGGAAGAAAGTGATGTGTACGCCCCATACGTCGTTTAATCCTAATTACTTTTCTCTTGCCCTACTTGCTTCCTCACTGTGGATTTTCCTTCACTGCTTCGCAGTTCGGTAAATCTTACGTTCGGAAGAAAGTGATGCAGTGAATCTGTCGTCGTTTCACTCCTCCATCTTCTACTGCCCTACTTTTCCCACGCCGTCTTATTGATAAATGCACATAGACAATACTTCTACAACCTTGGCTGGAGATGGGTCTAGTAGGGTTAGCTAGTTGAAGACTAGCAAAAAGAAAAAGGCCTACCTTTAGGTAGACCTTTTTCTTTTAGTCAATCAGCGGCTTCCTATCCTCCCAGGCCGTCTCCAGCCAAGTACTTTCGGCG
>NZ_CAUVFT010000044.1:0-10812 GCF_963551295.1 uncultured Veillonella sp. | reverse complement strand
GTATGAAAAATATGCACGTCAGTGGACTTCGGTACTGTGCCTAATTTTGGGTGACCCGAAGGATGAAGCGGCGGAGGTTAATTAACAGGAGGTGCCACAATGGCAGTAGTATCAATGAAACAATTATTAGAGGCTGGTGTACACTTTGGTCATCAGACTAGAAGATGGAACCCTAAAATGGCGAAATTCATCTTCACTGAGCGCAATGGTATTTATATCATTGACTTGTCTAAAACAGTTAAAAAAGTAGAAGAAGCTTACTCTTTCTTACGTGAAGTTGCTTCCCAAGGCGAAGTGATCTTGTTCGTAGGCACTAAAAAACAAGCTCAAGAAGCTATTAAAGAAGAAGCTGTCCGCGCTAACATGTTCTTCGTTAACGAACGTTGGTTGGGCGGTATGTTGACTAACTTCAAAACAATTGAAACTCGTATTAAACGTTTAAAACAATTGGAAGCTATGGCTGAAGATGGTACTTTTGAAGTATTGCCTAAGAAAGAAGTTATCGGTCTTCGTCATGAAATGGATAAATTGGAAAAATACCTTGGCGGTATCAAAGATATGCCTAAAATGCCAGGTGCTCTTTTTGTAGTTGATCCTAAAAAAGAAAAAATCGCTATTGCAGAAGCTAAAAAATTGGGTATTCCTGTAGTTGCAACAGTTGACACTAACTGCGACCCAGACGAAGTTGATTTCCCAATCCCAGCAAATGATGACGCTATCCGCGCTGTTAAATTGTTGGCTGGTAAAATGGCTGACGCTGTTCTTGAAGGTCGTCAAGGCGAATCCTTTGAAGAAGCATTAGATAACATGGTAGCTGATTCCGCAGAAATGGTTCGCGACGGTAAAGCTTAATCGTTGTCGTATTAGCATTTGAAAGATAAATCTATAACATATATAATTGGGGTAAGGACTATATCCTTACCTTAATTAATACTAGGAGGAACAAAATAATGGCAATTACTGCTGCTTTGGTAAAAGAATTGCGCGACATGACTGGCGCAGGTATGATGGACGCTAAAAAAGCATTGGTTGAGACTGACGGTAATATCGATAAAGCGGTTGACCTTCTTCGTGAAAAAGGTTTGGCTGCGGCAGCTAAAAAAGCAGGTCGTATTGCAGCTGAAGGTGTAGTACAATCCTACATTCATGCTGGTGGTCGTATCGGTGTTTTAGTGGAAGTTAACTGCGAAACTGACTTTGTTGCAAAAACTGATGATTTCCAAAACTTGGCACGCGACATCGCAATGCAAATTGCAGCTGTAAATCCTACATACTTGAACCGTGAAGAAGTTCCTACTGAAGTAATTGAACACGAAAAACAAGTATTATTGGAACAAGCTAAAGTAGAAGCTGAAGAAGACGTTAAAGCTGGTCGTAAACCAAAACCTGAAGCTGTTTTAGAAAAAATGGTTGCAGGTCGTATTGAAAAATTCTATAAAGAAAATTGCCTATTAGAACAAGTATTCATTAAAGATGGCGACAAAACTGTTACAGACATCATTAATGAAAGTATTGCAAAAATCGGTGAAAACATCAACGTACGTCGTTTTGTTCGCTATGGTTTAGGTGAAGGCATTGAAAAACGCCAAGATGACTTCGTAGCAGAAGTAATGGCATCTGTTGGTAAATAATTAATAAACAATAAGAGAACACCGTACAGTGTTCTCTTATTTTGCAATAGAGGAGTAAAAATATGGCAAAAAGAAACTTTCGACGTATTGTTTTAAAGTTGAGTGGTGAAGCATTAGCAGGTGAACAAGGTTTTGGTATTAATCCTGACGTTGTTGAAGAATTTGCAAAAGAAATTGCTGCATTAGCAAAATCCACTGATTTAGAAATCGCAATTGTTGTTGGTGGCGGCAACCTATGGAGAGGTTTAGCTGGTAGCAATCAAGGTATGGATCGTGCTACTGCTGACTATATGGGGATGCTAGCAACAGTGATGAACTCCTTAGCATTGCAAGATGCATTAGAGCAAGCTGGTGTAGATACACGTGTTCAAACAGCTATTGAAATGCAAGAAATTGCAGAACCTTATATTCGTCGTCGCGCTATTCGGCATTTAGAAAAAAAACGTATCGTCATTTTCGGTGCTGGTCTTGGTAAACCTTACTTCTCTACAGATACAACAGCTGCATTACGGGCCGCTGAAATTGAAGCCGATGCTATTTTAATGGCAAAGAAATTTGCTGATGGTGTATATGATTCCGATCCTAAGACGAATCCTAATGCCGTTAAATTTGATGAATTAACATATAATGATATCATTACAAAAGAATTGAAAGTTATGGATGCTACATCTACAACTTTATGTAAAGATAACAATATACCTATTATTGTATTTAGCATGGATATTCCTGGTAATATTACAAAAGCCGCTAAAGGTGAAGAAATTGGAACCATTGTTCGAGGAGAATAATTCATATGGAAATTAAAGAATTGTTACAACAAGCAGAAGACCGCATGAATAAGTCTATTGAGGCTTTAAAACATGAATTCGCATCTATTCGTACAGGCCGTGCTAGTGTAGCACTACTTGATAAAGTAATGGTTGATTACTATGGAAGTCCATCACCCATTAATCAAGTTGCTAATATTTCCGTGCCTGAACCTCGTATGATTGTGATTGCACCTTGGGATAAAACAATGATTGGTGCTATTGAAAAAGCAATTTTACAATCTGATTTAGGTTTGAACCCTGGTAATGATGGTGCACAAATTCGTTTAAGTATTCCTCAATTAACTGAGGAACGTCGTAAAGAAATTGTTAAAGTTGTTCATAAAAAAGCTGAAGATGCAAAAGTTGCAGTACGCAACATTCGTCGTGATGTAAATGAAGCATTAAAAAAAGAAGAGAAAGCTAAAACGATTACTGAAGATGATGCTAAAGACGGTTTAGATCAAATCCAAAAACTTACCGATGCTAAGGTTAAGCAAATCGATGAGTTAAAAGCAGTAAAAGAGAAGGACGTATTAGAAGTATAATGTTAGATTCTAATAGCCTTATTGGAATACCATGGCAGCTTGCAAGGTCTCGTTTGCAGGCTGCCCATATTCCTTTTAAGGTAATGATTGGTGGAGCCTTTAATCGCTTTTTTGAAATTGCGGATGAAGGATTTTATGTAGCACGTATTACAAAGGTTGATGAGTGTTTACATATACTACTATATAGACCAATGATTGCCAGCGACTTCGGAAATTCTGACGAGGTAGACTATGCTAAAGAAATTATTTAACCGTAACCAATCTGATACGCCTGTCATTGATAGCAATGTAATTCCAAAACATGTTGCTATTATTATGGATGGGAATGGACGTTGGGCTAAACGGAGAGGAATGCCTCGCTCTATGGGGCATCGTGCTGGTGCAGACGTATTAAAGCAAATTGTTATGGCTGCAGATGAAATTGGAATTAGAGCTCTTACGGTATATGGTTTCTCTACTGAGAACTGGAAACGTCCTGAACAGGAAGTTTCTTTACTTATGGCTCTCATAAAAGAATATTTAAACAATAATGTTAAGTATATGCATGAACATAATGTACGTATTCGATTTATTGGTTTTATTGAGGGGCTTTCAGAAGACCTACAAAAAATCATTCAAGATGCAGAATTATTAACTCAGAATAATACAGGCCTTACATTACAGTTAGCGATTAACTATGGTGGGCGTGATGAAATAGTTAGAACTATCCGCGACATTTCAAAATCCGTTACGGATGGCGTTATTACAATGAACAATATTACTGAAGAATATGTAGGTTCTCAATTATTCACTAAAGAGTTTAGTGATGTAGATTTATTAATTCGTCCTAGTAGTGATTTTAGAATTAGTAATTTTTTGTTATGGCAACTAGCCTATGCTGAATTTTGGTTTACCGATTTACATTGGCCAGATTTTACTAAGGAAACATTATTAGAAGCTGTTGCGGCATATCAGAAACGAGAACGCCGATTTGGTGGCTTAAGTGATGAGGAATAAAAAATGTTAAAAACACGTGTTATTACCGCTGTTATAGGTTTTATTATTGCCTTAGGGGCCATTACATTAGGCGGACCTATATATGATGTTCTAATTACACTTTTAGCTTTATTAGGGTGGCGTGAGTTTGTAATACTTGGTAAAGCTAAACGTGTTCGGATATCCATTATATGGGGCTATATTAGCATTTTATTGCTAATGATTGCTCTTGCATGTCATCAATATATTATAGCTATAGCTATTTTAGTATTAAGTTTATTTGCCAATTATATGTTGTGTACATTTGGTGAAACTAAGTACTCGATGTCTAGTGTATCCTTTAGTGTATTTGGTTTATTATATATTGCTATGGGTATGACTTCATTGCTCTTGATTCGTCATGACTCTATATACATGACTTTATCAATGCCTTTTGAGCTATATAACTGGGGAACTATTACACTTTGGTTATTATTGTTTACTACTTGGGCTAGCGATACCTTTGCGTACTTTTCAGGTCGAGCCTTTGGGAAATGTAAAATAGTACCATCCATTAGTCCTAATAAAACATTAGAAGGCTTTATTGGTGGCTTTATCGGCTGTATCATTACAGGTGTAGTATTTTCTTATATCGTTGGTATTCCTTGGTGGATGGGGATCCATGTAGGTACGATTAGCGGTATATTAGCACCTTTAGGTGATTTGTTTGAATCAAAGATTAAACGATTATGTAATGTAAAAGATTCTGGTACATTATTACCAGGTCATGGCGGTGTATTGGATCGCTTCGATAGCTTATTATTTGCAGCTCCTATTACATTAGTATATATATTGCTATTTTCGTACTAGTTTTATAGAGGTACACTTATGAAAAACCTAAGTATTATCGGCAGTACTGGCTCAATCGGTACACAGACGCTTGATGTGGTGTCTCAACATCCAGATCAATTCAAGGTGGTTGCCTTAGTGGCACATCATAATATTGACCTCTTAGAACATCAAATTAAAAAATATGAACCTTTAGTAGCAGGTCTTGTAGATGAAGGTGCTTTTAAGGAATTACAAGCACGCTATACAGGTCCTACAAAATTGATAGGTGGTAAGGAAGCCCTCATTGCAGCGGCAACGATTCAAGAAGCTACGATGGTTATTACTGCTATTGTAGGTGCTGCGGGTATTGAGCCCACAGTAGAGGCTATTAAAAAAGGGAAGACTATAGGTCTTGCTAATAAAGAAACTCTTGTTGCTGGGGGCCCACTAATTACGTCGCTAGCTAAAGAACACGGGGTTCAAATTTTACCTATTGATAGTGAACATAGTGCTATATTTCAGTGCTTAGAAGGGCAAGGTCATGACAATGTTGATTCTTTAATTGTTACTGCTTCTGGTGGCCCTTTACGTACATGGGACTCTAGTAAGATTCAAACTGCAACTGCTGCAGATTGTTTACGACATCCTACCTGGAATATGGGGAATAAAATAACTATAGACTCTGCCTCCTTATTTAATAAAGGATTAGAGGTAATAGAAGCTCATTGGTTATTTGGGTTTGATTTTGATCATATTGATGTAGTAGTACATCCTCAAAGTATCGTTCATTCTATGATTCGTATGAAGGATGGTGCGATATTAGCGCAAATGGGGAATCCAGATATGCGCGAGCCTATTCAATATGCTTTGACTTATCCAAAACGCGAAGCTTTAAGTATGAATCATCTTGATTTTACTCAAGCTCTACAATTGGAGTTTCTGCCTCCACGATATGACGATTTCCCTGCACTTCGTCTTGCTTATGAGGTAGGGCGTGCTAGTGGATTTAAACCGGCTGTATTTAATGCAGCCAATGAAACGGCAGTATATGCGTTTTTAGAAGATAAAATCGCTTTTGGTGATATTTATAAAGTCGTTTCTTCTGTTCTTGAATCTATGGGATCAGAAGATGATTTTACATTAGATAATTTATTATCCATCGATAGATGGGCCCGTAAAAAGGCAACATCATTGATGTTATAGGAGAATATATGATTACGGCATTAGCCACAATATTTGTATTTGGTTTAATCGTGTTTATTCATGAGCTAGGCCATTTTATTACAGCTAAGATGTCAGGTATGCAAGTTGATGAATTTGCTATAGGTTTTGGACCAGCCATATTTAAAGTACAAAAAGGGGAAACTTTATATTCTATTCGTATAATTCCTCTTGGAGGATTTAATCGTATTGCTGGTATGACACTTGACGAGCCTCTTAATGAACGCTCTTTTTATAATAAACCTGCGTGGAAAAAATTTATCGTTATTTCCGCAGGGGCTGTATTTAACTTTATATTAGCCATTGTACTTTTCTTTGGACTCAATGTTACTGTAGGAAATCTTACTTATACAAATGAACCTGTAATTGGTAACATTATTGCTGGTAGTTCTGCCGAACAGGCTCATTTAGAAGCTAACGATAGAATTATTACGATTGATGGCAAAAAAATTAGTACTTGGGATGATATTCGTCCTAGCTTACAAGGCACAGCAAACCATGGTGTAACTGTTGTTGTAGAGCGTGAAGGACAAACTATAGAAACTACGGTAATACCTAAAATGGAACAAGATAGTCCTAAGATTGGCATCTATCCTAGCTTTACTCGTGAAACTTATAGTATTGGTGAATCTTTGGGCCTTGCTATTAGCCGGACGGGGCAAACTATTGTTGCTATGGTCAGTGGGATTTACGATATGATTCGTGGCACACAAGCAGCCGAATTATCTGGTCCAGTAGGTATTTCGCAAATGGCAGGTACTATTGCACAATCAGGTTTTGCACCATTATTAAGCTTTGCTGCTTTTCTTAGTATTAACTTAGGGGTTATTAATCTTTTACCATTACCTGTATTAGATGGTGGTCATTTGATTATTATCTTGGCGGAAGCTATAACAGGCCGTAGATTACCTGCTAAAGCTTTAATGTATATTCAAATGGTTGGAGTTGCCTTAATGGTAGCATTATTCTTATATGTAACAACGCAGGATATTTTCCGTTTACTATAAGACAGATGGGAGATTACAATGATTGTACGTAAACCAACAAATGGTATCTATGTAGGTACAGTTAAAATCGGCGATTATGCACCGGTAAGTATTCAATCTATGATTACTACGGATCCAGTCCATACAGAGAAGGCAATTGCAGAAATTAATCGTTTAGCAGAGGCTGGTTGTGAACTGGTTCGTGTCGCAGTTCCTACAATGGCATCTGCAAAGGCTTTAAAAGCTGTTAGAGCCGGCATTTCAATCCCTTTGATTGCTGATATTCACTTTGATTATAGATTAGCTTTAGAAGCTATTGAAAATAATGTTGATGGATTGCGCATTAACCCAGGAAATATTGGTGGTGAAGATAAGGTTTTAGCCGTTATTGAAAAGGCAAAACCTAAACAAATCCCAATTCGCATTGGTGTTAATGCAGGGTCTTTACCAAAGCACATTCTCGATGCTCATGGCGGTCATCCTACTGCGGATGGTATGGTTGAAACCGCTTTAGAACATGTAAGAATACTAGAGAAACTTGATTATCGTCAAATGAAATTATCTATTAAAGCCACGGAAGTGCCTTTAATGGTAGAAGCATATCGTAAATTATCCGATAAGATTCCTTATCCGTTACATTTAGGTGTTACAGAAGCTGGTACTATTAAACAAGGCACTATTAAATCTGCTATGGGTATTGGTGCTTTACTTCTCGATGGTATTGGTGATACCTTACGAGTATCTTTAACGGGTGATCCAATTCATGAAATTGAAGTAGGCCGAAGTATTTTAAGTAGTTTAGGGTTAAGAAACTTTGGGGCCACTATGATATCTTGTCCTACATGCGGTCGCTGCCAAGTAAACTTGTTTGATATGGCTGGTATTGTAGAAGAACGTTTAGCATCCATTAAAGCGCCTATTAAGGTTGCTGTTATGGGGTGTGTTGTAAATGGTCCAGGGGAAGCTCGTGAGGCTGACTTTGGTATCGCTGGTGGTGATGGTCAAGGTATCATTTTCCGTAAAGGGGAAGTTATTAAAACTGTACCAGAAGCCGAATTAGTAGATACATTGTTTAGAGAAATTGACCAATATTTAGAAAATTTAAATGAGGAGTCTTTATGTTAGCCACTAAATTATATGCACCTACATTGCGTGAGGTTCCATCTGACGCTGATGTAGTAAGCCAACAGCTTATGCTTCGCGCTGGTTTTATGCGTAAAACTGCAAATGGTTTATATAGCTTTTTACCATTGGGTTGGAGAAGTATCAAAAAGATTGAAGCCATCGTACGTGAAGAAATGGATCGTGCTAGTGCTCAAGAAATTATGATGCCAATTTTACAGCCTGCAGAAATTTGGAAAGAGTCTGGCCGTTGGAAGGCATATGGCGCAGAAATGATGCGTATCAACGACCGTCATGATAATGAGTTCTGTCTAGGACCAACACATGAAGAGATGATTACAACTCTCGTTAAAAATGAGATCAATTCATATCGTCAGTTACCAGTCAATTTATATCAAATTCAAAGTAAATTCCGCGATGAACGTCGTCCTCGTTATGGTTTGATGCGCAGTCGCGAATTTATTATGAAAGATGCTTATTCTTTTGACGTAGATGAAGCAGGCTTAGAAGAATCTTATAAGTCTATGTACGATGCATATACTCGTATCTTTAATCGTTGTGGACTTACATTTCGTCCAGTAGAGGCTGATAGTGGTGCCATCGGTGGTAGTGGTACTCATGAATTTATGGCTATCGCTGAAGCAGGTGAAGCAGATATCGTATATTGTACTAAATGCGATTACGCTGCCAATATCGAAATCGGTAAGCCTGGCATCATAAAACAGGATGAAGAAGCTCTTCAAGAGTTATCCGTTGTAGATACTCCTAATGCTAGCACTATTGAAGCTGTTGCGGAAATGCTAAACCTACCACTACATAAAACTATTAAAGCTGTAGTGTTCTCTATTGATGGTAAAGTGGTATTAGCCATCGTTCGTGGCGATCATGAAGTAAATGAAGTTGCCGTACAACATGCCGTACTTGGTTCTGTAGAGCCTGAGATGGCTACATCGGAAGAATTGGAAAATGTAGGTTTAACAGCTGGCTTTATTAGTCCTGTAGGATTACAACAAACAGATGAATTTGCTATCGTTGTGGATGAATCTGTTATGGAAACTTACAATGTTTGTGGTGGCGCTAATAAAAAGGATGCTCACTACGTAAATATCAATCCTAAACGGGACTTTAATGTAGCAGACATTATTGTTGCTCCAATTCGTTTGATCACGAAGGACGATGTGTGTCCTAAATGTGGTGGTGCTTTAGAACATGCTAAAGGCATCGAAGTAGGTCAAGTATTTAAATTGGGTTCCAAATATTCTGAAGCATTACAAGCTACATTTTTAGATCAAAATGGTCGTCCTAATCCAATGATTATGGGTTGCTATGGTATCGGTGTATCTCGTACACTAGCTGCTGCTATTGAGCAATATCACGATGAAAATGGTATTATTTGGCCGCGTTCTATCGCTCCATTTGAAGCAGTTATTGTGCCAATTAATGCAAAAGACGAAGCATTAATGTCTACTAGTCATACTATTTATACTGCATTAAAAGATGCTGGTATTGATGTATTGCTTGATGATCGTAAAGATCGTGCAGGCGTTAAGTTTAAGGATGCTGATTTGATTGGTTATCCACTTCGCATTACAGTAAGTAAAAATACTCTTGAAAATAATGAAGTAGAAATTCAAATTCGTAAGTCTGGAGAAGCACTTCCTTGTGCTATTGATTCTGTAGTCACAAAAGTTACAGAGTTACTTCAAAACTTATAATAAAATTGCGATTCTAGTGAATGCTCATTAGGGTCGCAATTTCTCTTTATAAACTTGAATTAATGGACTAAATCAGTCATAATTAAATGATAGGATATTTATAATGGGAGGTAGTATATGCTTGTAGATTTTCATATGCATTCCGTTTTTTCGGATGGTGTTGAAACGCCTAAAGAGTTGTTACGTCATGCCTTAGACTGTAATGTATCTATGATGGCTTTAACCGATCATGATGAAATAGATGGCATTCAAGCATTGCGTGCTGCTCAAAAAGAATTAGATCCTAATGAATCTATTAAAATTGTAAATGGCTGTGAATTTAGTGCTGATTATAAAGATAAGTCCATTCATATTTTAGGGTATTGCTTTGATGAAACTAATAGAGAATTAAACGATTTTATTACTTTTTTTAAAAGAAAACGTGAAGAACGTATCGATGAAATCATTAGACGCTGTAATAATGAAGGCTATCACATTACAAAAAAAGAGCTTATCAAACAATTTCCTGATACTAAGGCTTATGGGCGTCCACATATTGGTAAACTTTTAATTGATGGTGGTTATGCTAAGGATATTAATGATGTTTTTAAAGGCATTTTACGAAAAGGTAGTCCTTGCTATGTGCCTAAGGTAAAAGTAGAGGTTCAACATATTATCGATATCATTCATAAAGCAGGTGGACTTGCCGTTATGGCTCATCCTAAATTGGTTACCAGTGATGAATATGTGTTGGAAATGTTAGATTATAATTTTGATGGTATTGAGGTATATCATTCAAAACATAATGATGATGATGTAGAAAGATATAAAGCATTAGCTAAGGATTATAACCTCTTTATTACGGGTGGTTCTGATTATCATGGGATTCCAGAAAAGAAACCTGATAAGTTTGGTGATTACTTAGTATCCGGTGAAGATGTATCAGAATTTATTAGTTTATTATAAATATGAGGTAGACTATGGAAGTCATTGCATTTGTAGGTAGTAGTGGCACAGGT
>NZ_CAUVFT010000043.1:0-11251 GCF_963551295.1 uncultured Veillonella sp. | reverse complement strand
AAATCAACAAATTGAAATTTGCTCAAATAGTGTATAATTAAACTAAGTATTATATAAAACAGATGAAGTTATATGTATAGGGGATTATATATGGCTAATTTTGATTTTCTTAATGGGATAGTTGAATATAAAGTTTTTGCAGATGCGGCTATTGAGGCAGAACGTGTATTTCACTCCTCTCCAGCTATGTGTGCAATTGGTTGTCGTAAGGCATTAGAGTTAGCTGTTAAGTGGGTATATACTGCAGATACTAGCATGATTATGCCTTATAAAGATAATCTTCAATCACTTTTACATGCAAAATCCTTTAAAGATGAGTTGCCAGAATCTTTGTGGCGCGAATTACAACCAATTGTAAAAATGGGTAATTTGGCTGTTCATTCCGACACTAAAATTTTGCCAAGAACGGCTATTATCTCATTACAGGCATTATTCAATTTTATTGAATGGATTGATTATTGTTATGGTTATAACTATGTGGAACGTACATTTGATGAAAATGCAATTCCTAAAACTATAATTCCAGTTGATGTTAAGAAAATCAAAGAGCAAGAAAGTTTGATTGCTCAAAATGCCCAACAAATTGAAAATCTATATTTAGAAATTGAAAAGCTTTCAAAATTATTATCTTCCGCAAAATCTGAGCATGTTTTAATGCGCAGTTTACCTAAAGTACCTGAAACAGAGGCTGAAACACGTAGGTATATAATTGATGTCGATCTTAAATTAATGGGTTGGAATTTTGACGGACCTAATAAAAATGTGATTGAAGAGTTTAAAGTTTCAAATCCATATGTTCTAGGTGGCTCAAATCTTAGTGTTGATTATGTATTAATGGGGCGTGATGGCAAGCCTCTTGCATTAATTGAGGCTAAGAAAACAAGTCGTGATATAAATGATGGTAAGACACAGGCATTAGCTTATGCAAATGCATTAGAACGTGAATATGGACAACGTCCGATTATTTTCCTATCAAATGGGTATGAAACTCATATGTGGGATGATCTTGAATGGAATATGCGGCGTGTAAGTAGTGTATATGGTGAAAGTGACCTAGAACGACTTATTGTACGTAGAAAATTAGATAAGCCTATTTTAAGTACTATTCCAATTAATGATGATATTTCAGCACGCTATTATCAAAAGGAAGCGATTAGGTCTGTTTGTCAAAATCTTGAAAATAAGGTTAGACGAAGCTTACTTGTTATGGCTACTGGTACAGGTAAAACTAGAACCTCAGTAAGCTTAGTTGATGTGCTCTCCCGAAGTAATCAAGTGACGAATGTATTATTTTTAGCAGATAGAATTGCATTAGTAAGTCAAGCAAAGGATGCTTTTAGAGAACATTTACCGTCTGTATCATTATGTAATCTTTGTGAAAGTAAAGATGATAAAAATGCTCGAATAGTTTTTTCTACATACCCTACAATATTAAATGCTATCGAAAAATCATTAGATGGAGAAGGTAAACGCTTATTTACTCCTGGTCATTTTGATTTAATAATTGTAGATGAAAGCCATCGTAGTATTTTTAAAAAATATAGGGCCATATTTGAATATTTTGATGCTATTCTTGTTGGTTTAACTGCTACACCTAAATCTGAGGTGGATAGAAATACATTTGACTTCTTTGAGGTTGAAAATGGAGTTCCTACATATGCATATAGTTATGATGAGGCTATTAAGGATAATTACTTAGTTCCATATTATAATTTTGAGATAGAATCAAAGTTTTTAACAGATGGCATTGTTTATGATGAGCTTTCAAAAGAAGACCAGGAACGACTGGAAGATGAAGCTTTAGAGCAGGCAGGAGAATTTAAAGGGGATTATTCTGCTACGGAAGTAAATTCTATTATTTATAGTACAGATACAATAGATCATGTTCTTAGAGAACTAGAGCAGAACGGTATAAAGACTCATAATGGAGATTCTTTAGGTAAAACAATTATCTTTGCTCAAAATAAAAAGCATGCTCGTCTAATTGAAGAAAGGTTTAATTGGTTATATCGTTCTTCAAAAGGTAAGAAGGCACGTGTTATTGTTAGCTCTGATCAACATGCATTACATTTAATTGATCAATTTAAATTTTCAGATGGTGAACCGGATATAGCAATTTCGGTAGATATGTTAGATACGGGAATTGATGTACCAGCATGTGTTAATTTGGTATTTTTTAAACGTATAAAATCAAAGACAAAATTCTGGCAAATGATAGGTCGTGGGACTCGCCTCTGTCCAGAAGTGGATTTTTTTGATAAAAATAATGGTGATTATGTAGGTAAGAAGTACTTCTATATCTTTGATTACTGTAAAAATTTTGAGTATTTTAGAAATCAAAAAAATATGATAGAAGTAAAAGGTAATAGTGCCACATTAGGTGAAAGAATCTTTGCTAAACGTGCTCAAATTATTGCACGACTACAAACTGAAAAATATGGCAGTGAAGAATATCAAAGCTGGCGTTCAGAACTTGTAGATGAGTGCTATAAAGAAATTACTGATTTAGAAGTAACAAAACCGGTTGTTCGTTTACAGTTAAAATATGTAGACAAATATAGTGTTAAGAAGTCGTTTGACTATTTGTCAAATATAGATGAGCATGACTTAATTACCTATGTTGCACCTTTGATTTGTGCTGATGTCAAAGAAAATTTGGCACGAGGATTTGATAACTTTGTATATGAAGGGATTTTAAATCTCTTTGATGGGCAATCTTTAGACTATTTTAAGAAACGTGTAATTAGCCTTTCTAATGCTTTACTAGAAAAAATTAGCATTGAACAAATTAGAAAGAAACAAGATTTCTTAAAGTTAATAAAAGAAGATGCATATTGGCAAATAATTGGTGCTTTGCGGTTAAATGATCTGAGAAAAGAGCTTAGAGATTTAGTTCAGTTTCTTGATGTTGCAGAACGTAGGGTTATTATAACAACAATTACAGATTCAGTATTATTAACTAGAGAAGGCAATACTCTTATGCCTGAAGTTTTTGAGAGTTATCAAGAAAAAGTTGAGTCATATTTTTTAACACATCAAAATCATCCAACAATTAAAAAACTTATTAATAATGATCCGATTGATGAAGAAGACTACAAAGCGTTGGAACATATTTTTACTCATGAATTAGGAAGTAAAGATGACTATGAAAAACGCTTTAAAGGTAAAGAGTTTGGATTGGTTGTTCGAGATATCGTAAAGATGAGCCCACAAGCTGCTGAAAAAGCCTTTTCAGATTTGATTAATACTAAGTCTATGAATAGTAATCAGATTAACTTTATTAAACAAGTTATTAGCTATATTACTGTTAATGGATATATGGAATCTCCTAATATGTTAACGGACCCTCCATTTGATAGACCATTTGATTTATGGAAACTGTTTGATCAAGTTGAAGCGGTAGAAATTGCGAATATAGTTAAGCAGATAAAAAATAATGCCTGCATAAAATAGACATTTTATTAGCAGCCATATTTGAGAGGGGACTATATGGATATACAAAAACATTATAGTGATTTTTCTGAGGCAAATCTGCGAGCAAGTTATATTGAAGATGTTCTTGATAGAAATAGGCATATCCACAACTTTATTTCAATATTATTTAATATTGAAAAAGGAGGCGTTATTGCTATAGATGGTGAGTGGGGGAGTGGAAAAACATATTTTGTTCATCAGGTAAAATGGCTTTTAGATTATGCTAGTGGAAATATTGATAGTGAGATTGAATCTGTATTGAGTCGCACTTTACCAAAACTACATAATATAAAGGGGCATAAATATAAGGTGTTTTATTATGATGCTTGGAGATATGATAAGTCTAATAATCCTTTTTTTACTTTACTAAGATCTTTGATTTTAACTTTTGGTGGAATTGATTTTTTTAAAGAGGAGAAAAGTATTAGCGATTCTTTATTTAGCGCTATTGCAAATATTATTGATGGAGTATCATCTATCAGGTTGCAGTCATTATTTAATTTTGGTAGAGCATTTTGCGGATTTAATGCGAAGGAACAGCTACCAGCGATTGAGTTTATTGAACAAATGGATGGTCAGGTGCATTCTTTTTTAGATTATGCATGTGAAGGTCAATATGATAAATTAATTATATTTATAGATGAACTTGATCGGTGTAAGCCTAGTTTTGCTATTGAGTTGCTTGAGATAATAAAGCATTATTTTAATCATGATAAGGTAGTATTTGTTCTTTCAACCAATTTAAGCGAGTTTCAATATTGTGTAAAGCAATATTATGGAGAAAGTTTTAATGGTTGGAAATATTTAGATAGGATTATAGATTTAAGAATCACATTACCTCAAATTTCATTAGAAGCATACCATAAATATTTGTGGAAGAAAACAGGGTTGGATAAGATTGATAATATCTCTATAGCTTGTGCAGATTATTTTGAATTAAATCTAAGAGAGTGTGAACGATATAATCAGCATATTAATATAGCCTTTGGTAGGTATATAAGAGAAAAATCTATAAATAATGAAATTTCGGATGAATTAGATTCATTATATGCTATTTTTATCCCTATTTTACTAGCATTAAAATTATATTCTGTAGATAAGTTTAAAGAATTTATTTCTGGAAGGGATTATGAAGTTATAAAGGGGTTGTTATCTGTAGACAGATTTCGAAAAAATGTTAGTTTTTTTATTTTGTCAGCAAATGAAGATTTAGCTGAAAATCGAGAAGCCTTATTGGTAAAAAAACTAGAATATTGTTATAATCAATTATTTATCCTGACTTTGATGTATTATATAAGGAAAATAAAATAGCTGATTTAATGTTAAAGCGTTTTACGATTGATAGTGATACAAAGACACATTTATTAAATATTCTTAATCTATTTTCTGGAAAGGCTAAATTTGATGTTTAAAAATTTATTTTAAGCAGATTTTTGTCTCATCAGGATATATGGTAGATTTCATATATATATAAGTCTAAATTGGGTAGGAGTCTCTTTATGGTTAATTTATTGAGTTTTTTTGAAGAGCATTATTTAGATACTTATTATCTTCAGCTAAAGGATTTTGTAAAATCTAAGCGATATAATTATTCTTATTTTGGTGATATTATAGGTGAAGAGAATATATCCTACGATATGTATGATATAAATGAAATTATTGAAAAGTTTAAGGAGATATGTCAACCAGATAGAGGCTATACAGATGAAGATAACTCTTGGTTTATATTAATTTCTTTCTATTTTTGGAAAAATGGATATACTTTGGATCAATTTCCAAATATATTTGAAAGACCTAAAAATATAAAGAGCTTTGCTTATGATGATATACGCCAGTTTGCCATTAAACATGGCATGGTTAAAAATGATGGTTCTGTTGCTTGGGCTACTCGACGACAAATTATAAATGAGTTTTCTTTTTCCTTTGATAATAAAAAATGTATAAATATTGATAATGTTGCTGAAAAATTAGTAATGGAAATTGATACTAATAGTCTTAAGTGGAATGAGATGACATTAGATACGAAGCTACTAAACTTAAACAATACAATAGAATATCTTTTAAAGTCTAAAAATAATAAGTTTATAGATATTCCAGAGATTGATCATATTCAACAATTAGTATTACCAACAGAATTTAGAAAATTGACGCATTTATTTAGGCATGGTGTGGCGCCTCACCTTAGAACTGAATATAGTGAATCTGAAAAACAGTTTCTCGTTGACTATGGTGTCAGTATGGTTCATTTGATATGCAGGAATTTAATTGATAAGCATAACATTTAGTATTTTATATAGATAGCGATTGAAGCTACCAGTGTTGCATATGGCTTTAAGAAGTATATGGAATCTCTTAGCGATGATATTGTGAACTGGACGAAGGAAGACAATAAGACATATTGGCTAGATGATAATATCGGTACTGTCCATACATTCCAAGGCAAAGAAGCTAAAGTCGTTATTTACATGTTAGGCTGTCAAAGTAATGACTCTGCGAATGGCGCTATTAAATGGGTTAATGCTAACAATGTAAATGTAGCTTTTACAAGAGCAAAAGAATATATCTATGTTATAGGTGATGCTCTGAAAAGGGCAGAACTCAATAAAAACCTTGCATTTGCACAACGGTACCTGCCTATATATGCTCTAGAGGATATTTAAGTTAACAAATTTTGACATCTATTGTAAATCGTTAGATTGTTGGATGTTGCATAATATATCTGTAAAGACTAAATACCACAAAAGTTTATATAAACAAAATAGGGAAAGAAATCTTTAGATTTCTTTCCCTATTTAGATATGATATAATTTATATCAAAGTGAGGCATAAATGGTTTGGTCGCCAGACTTCGCTTCTAAGTTAAAAATTGAAGAAATGGTCTGACTTCACAGTCGGGCCTTTTTTCATATAATCTCTCATCGTCAATCTCTAGGAGATTAGTAAAGGTTGGAGTAATTTAGTGGGATTAAGCTCAATATAGTGTTAGTAATAATAAAAGTAAAAATATGAAAGGTTCCTAATGGTCATTAATTTGTCTATTAGGACCTTTTCTATTTTCAGTACTAAATATTTACATTTTTGGGATTCATGAAATATTCATAATTTGATTTATCTATGATAAAATATAAGTAATATAGCTAGATTATGAGATGTGGTATACTTCTTTTATTGGAAAAATGTGGGGGATAATATGGGGGATATTGATAATTTAACAACAGAGGAAAGAGTTTCTTATTTAATAAAACCTATTTTAAAGGTACTTAGTCAATCGAGTAGTTCATTAACGACAGCAGAATTACGCTCTCAAATAATTAAGATGGATCCATATATTGCTGAATATGCTGAAGCTGTATATACTTCAGAGAAAACAGGAATCCCTTATAAGGATTTTACTAAAAGATTTAGTCTTGCAATTAAAGAGCTAGAAGTTTTAGGTATTTTAAGTCGTGAGGGTAAAGGTAAAAATAGTCGTATTTTATTAACACCAAAAGGTCAAGAGCTAGATATATCAACATTAAATGTGGAAAAAGAAATTAGGGCTAAAGCGCAAGTTTATTGGAAAGCGAGACGAAAAAAGATAACTAGGAAAAAAACAAAGGCGGCTAATGTAACAAAAAATGAAAAGAGAGTGTTATGGAGAGCAACTGCAAACTTTAAAGAATCTGGTTTCTCTTGGTATCAACTTGAAGTTGGTGATGTTGTTACGTACAACTATGCAACTGAAAAGAACATAGAAATCGGAAGATTTGGCTTAGGGTATAATAAAGATTCTGGAGCGGGCTCTAATCAACCTGCGGGTTCCATAGTTTGTGTTTTTCAAATTGTTGATTATTTAATTTTACCTGATTTACAAACTAACAAAGCCGTATTACGTTGTGTACATAAATTTGATAACCCAATAAGTCTTTATGAGATTAATAGTTGGTTTAATGATGGAAGTTCATTAAATCTTCAAGGTGGGCTTGCCTCAATTTCAGATACTCAAGCAGATATTATTATTAATAAATTTGAAAGTATTATACCTAAATTATCACCCTTTATAAAAAGTAGTAAAATATTTTTACCAATAGATCAAAGAGAACATCCACTACAGATAATGTTGTATGGTGCACCTGGTACTGGCAAAAGTTATAGTATAAGCTTTTTAATAAGACAAAGTTATCCAAGCTTCAATGAATGTGATGATAACCCTTATGTTTTCCGTACCACTATTTATCGTGATTACTCTTACTTTGATTTTGTAGGTAATATTATGCCTGTAACAAAAGATGGGAAAATTTCTTATGAATTTGTACCAGGAATTTTTACAACTGCTCTATTTGCTGCGTTAAGAAATCAAGATAGTGGTATAGATGTATATCTTATTTTAGAGGAAATGTCTCGTGGTGATATTGCTAGTATTTTTGGTGACATATTCCAGCTATTGGATAGAGATGATACAGGTAAAAGCATGTATGGTATTAACAATAAATCCATTTATGAATACCTTATTTTAAATGGAGCTATAAAGCCAGGATATAAGATTGTTATTCCAAAGAATTTACATATCATAGGTACCGTTAATACAAGTGATCAAAATGTTAATGTTATTGATACTGCGTTTAAACGAAGATTCGATTTTAAATATGTCGGAGTTGAACCTATTAAGTCAAATAATAATGGCTATGTCAATAATTTTAGTATTAATTTTACAAGTGACAATCAGTATGAGTGGGTAAAACTATATCAAGCAATCAATCATGTTATAATAAATGATTTAGGATTAGCAGAAGACAAACAGCTAGGGCCTTTCTTCTTAAAGGATAAAGGTAATGATGATTTAAATAGAGATCAAGTTGCTAATAAATTATTACATTACTTATGGCAGGATGTAGAGCGTGTTTCGTATACTAGTGGAAGCCTTTTTGCTGACGGTATAACATCTTTTAGTCAATTATATTATGCATTTGAGAAGCGAGAAAATATTTTAAGTAAATCTGTAATCGAGCAATATGGGAAGTTATGATATGGAAAAGGATGTATTGGACTATCACTTTGAAATTATTAATGATGGTGATAATTTGACAGAGTCTTTTTGCGACGATTGGGATATTTATCCATATTGTGATCGATATAATGAGAGGTTGAGCTGCTCGTTTGTAGGGATGGTAGTGAAAGAAGGTAATATTCTACTATCCTTTCCTAAGCACTATAATGTTGGTAAAGTCACTTCACGAGATGAGAAGTTATGGATATTACAATCGATGAAAGACATATTACATATTATAGAGCAAGATAGACAATTGTATGGGGTTGAGCCTGGACAATTAACTGACACGATTCCTGTAGATGCATATCATTATATTCTTAGATATTATTTAGAGCTTGGATTATATCATCGTCAAATAAGGGATACCTTTAAAGGTTATAAAGGGCACATCAATTGGCATCAAACAATAAATTCAATTCGTCCTTTATTAAGTGATGGAAATTTTATATATTCTCCATTTATAGTTAACTGTGAATATGATGAGTCAATTTTTATAACTGAGTGTATGGATTATGTCTTATATGATTTTTATAAATCATTTCAATCTTTATTAGATGATATCCATCCTTATAAACGTAAATTTTATAATCCTATTTTTGACGAGTACAATTTTTGCATCTCTAAATTACAAACATTAATTGGTCGTCTTTTCAAGGATCATGAACGGTTGTTGTTGAACTCTTTGATAAGATACTTTCAATGGAAAAGTAATTATAGTAAGTCCTCTAAGTTTCTAACTCTGTATTTTGAATGGTTTTGGGAACGTATGGTACATTCGTATTTGTCTAATCATGTACTAATCTCGGGTGATGATTATGAAATTACAACGGAGCTACAACCTACCAAGCTAAATATAATAAAACCAGATAACATGGATATCGAGCAACGTAAAAATGGTGAACGTAGTCGATTTTCAATACAGTTTGATCATTACTTAAAAATTGTAACTAGTAGAACTCAACCATTAATCTTATTGTTTGATTCCAAGTATTTTTCTAATGATGTGAATGCATTTAATTATAAGCAAGCATTTTATTACTATTATTTGCGTGGTAAATATAAAGATGCCATTATTAGAAATGCTTTAATCATACCTACATCAGGTGAAAGGAGAACTGTAGTACACGTTGATAGACAACACATTGATGGTCTATATATTCGTGAGGAATATATAAACCTTAAGGATGTAATCGACTATTATAATTCGATCATATCTTAATAGTAATTGTAAAAGATATATACATAAGTAAAAAATCTCCCTAGTTGTAATATGATAGCAACTAGGGAGATTTCCTTATTTGGCAGTACGTATTAGTTATGCAGTCCTCGTTTACTGTATATTTTTAAGATTATAGCAATAATTGTATTTAACACAAATAGAGCGGCAAAACATTCTAAAGCAGTAGTATAGCCATATCCTGCTTCGTGAAAGTATGATACGAGCATAGGGCCTGCGATGCCCGCTAATCCCCAAGCAGTTAGAATACGACCATGAATAGTAGAAAGCTGACGTATACCGTAGAGATCTGCAAGATATGCTGGCATACAGGCGAATCCACCGCCATAGCATGTGATAATGAGAAGAATTAAAATTTGGAATGTTAGCGCACTATTGGTTTGGGCGAGTAGATAGAATGCGACGATTTCTATAATAAAGAATAGTATGTAAGTTTGTGCTCGACCAAGGTAATCAGAGATAGTAGACCATGCAATGCGCCCACCGCCATTGAAGATACCGATGATACCAACCAGTGATGCAGCTGCTGTAGGTGTCATACCAATGGCTTCTTGCGCCATAGGGGAGGCTAAGGATAGGAGGCCTATACCACAGGTAATATTAATAAAGAATACCCACCAAAGGGCACCGAATTGCCAAGTTTTCATGGCATCATTGGCTAGCATGCCATGGGTATGAACGTACATGGTAGATCTATCCTTACTAGTTCGAGTGGGGTGTTTTTGTTGAGGTGCTTTCAAATAGAGTGAAGAGGCGCCCATAATTACGAGATAGATTACACCGAGGATAATGAAAGTATCCACCAATCCAACCTGAGCTACAAGGTATTGCATAAGAGGCCCTGCAATGAGAGAAGCAAAGCCAAAACCCATAATAGCTAAACCAGTAGCAAACCCTGGGCGATTTGGAAAGTATTTCACGAGTGTAGAAACTGGTGTTATATAACCAATGCCTAGTCCAATGCCACCGATGATGCCGTAGAAGAGATAGAGTAAGGTAAGATTGTGTATGCTAAGTGCGTAGGCCGTACCCAATAATCCGGTTACCCAGAATAACATAGCGAGAAGTCCACTTTTCTTAGGGCCAATTTTTTCTGCAAAGGATCCAAGAAAGCCCGCAGATAGTCCGAGCATTAAAATAGCTAATGAGAATGTCCATGTTGTTTGCGATAAGGTAAAACCCATATCTGCCATAATGGGACGTGTGAGTACGCTCCATGCGTATACGCTACCAATGGATATGTGCAGACCAATGGCTGCTAATGCAATAAACCAACGATTTCTCATAAGAAAACTCCTTTCATATAGGTGAGATATTCAGATATAGATAAAGAAGCATTTGTTACGAGAAGGCGATAAAAAAGACCATCTGAACAAAAGCTTGCCCAGACGGTCGGCTATCACACAATGTGTGCTACTGTGCATGTAGTTAATTCTACGTATCCGTCAGCCCAGTAGGAATATATTACGAATATAGCAATTGAAAGGACATCTTGTCGGTGATATAAGTCA
>NZ_CAUVFT010000042.1:0-11671 GCF_963551295.1 uncultured Veillonella sp. | reverse complement strand
AACACTGCATTTTTTGTATTGAACACAGCATATATAAGTGCTATCTATCAGCATAAATTATGTATTTATCATTATTTCAACGTGCAAAAGGTTGAGCAACGGTTAAGCAACCGTTTTAAACTTAAACGGATTTTAAAGCGCTCACTTTTATATTTCTCGGATAGAATAGTGGAGTCCGAAGAAATTGATAAGTTTCAAAACATTAGCCCTACTATATCTCCGTGGCGCAGGAATTAGTAAGGTTTTATCACTATTAATGTAGACAACCTTTATTTTCTCTTTCCAAACAAACTCAGGGAAACACTCAGCCAATTTAAGGTCCTCCCAAGTCTCCCTGCCAACAGCAAGGATCTCTTCTCCTAACTCCCTTTGCATGGAACATATGACCTCCCATGCTTCAGCATAGTTTGATACAGGCACGGGGTCCCTCATAAAATGTGGATTGCAATTAAGAATTTTCAGCACTTCATCCACCTCCTCTTATGTACCATAATTACACCATATTTTTAGATTGTATGCAATAAATTAAATATAAAAAAAGACCTTACCAAGTTATATACTAGTAAGGTCTTTTTATAAGATAACTAAACTTCTTCAATTTTGTAAGATAGCATCAAATCATCTATGAGGCTTCTTACGCCCTCTTCGTTATATTCCTTCGGATCAAGAATGACTTCAGCTATCCAGTCAGCAGTCCAAACATAATCCACATCTTCCGGCCATACGAAATCAGGAAATTCTTCTTCCATATCGCCTTCATCCCATGCGGCCTTGTCCCACTTGCCAATGCAAGGAGATTGGCGCATCTCGCGCTCATATATCATGTCCCATGCTTCCTTATATGTTTCTGCGGTTCCCATGAACCAAGGTTTCTTTGCATTTAAGCTATATACTTTTAACATTTTAGGTTCCTCCCCATACAATCGTTCCATACCCTGGCGAGATACTAGCCAGGTTCCTTTTGCCTTTCTGCACTCCTCTGATGTGAATCGTGGTGGCGTGTTCCGTTGACCGGAGCACGCCTGCTTCACTGTAACAGGACTTATCTTCCAACGTTCCGCAGCTTCTGCGGAGGTCATAACGTCATTGAATTTCATAAATACCTCCTTATTTTCCCCAACCTAATGCGATTTCTGTGTCATTTTGCATTTCCGCTACTGCTTTCAAACTATCAAATGTGTCAGCTTGCTCGAAACACATATCATCAAAATCATTTTTGAAAGTATATTCCTTCCAGTATTTACGGTTTAATTTAACTGCAAATGCGTAAAGGTCTTTATTATAGTTGCGAACCTCTGCAACATTCCATTCCTTTAGGTATACAACTTTGTTATTATCGATCACTAAAACAGGGTTACCTTTAATGAACTTCACATTGTTAGTTACGATGATGATTTCATCGTCGCTAATAACATGATTGAATTTGAAATATTTGTTAGAAGTATGCTTCACTTCTCCAAAGAATTTAGTCAATTGAGATTCTTTTACGCTTTTAATGAATTCGCCATACTTGCTCATGATAGGTGCTCCTTTTAATAACTCCCTTATCTTTGTCTTTATTATACATCGAATACGATGTATTTGCAAGTACTTTTTTTAATTTTTTTACACAAAAAAAAAGACCTTACCAGGACATATTCCCAGTAAGGCCTTTTACATTATTATAGTCAATCCATGAGTCCGCCTGCTCATGCTCAGGAGATGCTTGGATCACCTCTCAGTCATCGATGAATTACTACTCCGATTGTCGCCCCCGCTCCCAGTATTTGGGATAGGTTGCGTTGCATCCGTAATCTCTTGATTGTTTTCTTGTCGTTCTCTATTTGACCTTTCAATTCTATCAAAGAGCTCGACATTTCTGATAAGGTAACTTCTTGCTTCACTAAGTCCGCTTTGGCTTTGTCCAATTCGGTCGTTAATTTGTCGATTGTAGTCTTGGCTTCGTTCAATTCTTGTCGCTGTTTCACGGCTATAGTCTGTGCTTCTGTCAATGGAACGTTGGATGCTTCTATTTGTTTCAAGGCTTTCTCGTTGTTGCTTTTCAATTCGTTCCACTGACTCACGGGCACGCTGATAGTCGGTTCCAGTTCCGCTTGGCTGGTAGAAGATGTATCCGAGGCAAAGGATGAGGATGAACCCAATACTACCGATAATAATATAGCGGTAAGTAGGGTGATTAAGTAAAATTTTGATTTTGTCATACATTATTCCCCTCCTATGAAGTCTGTGATACCACGTGCTATAGCACGCACTATAGTATCAAGGTCATTATTAAGTAGTGCTAGGTCTTCATCATTATCAATGAATGCCATTTCAACTAACACGGCTGTTGCATCTGTGCCGTTTAGCACCCATAAATCCTGCCGTTCTTTTACGCCCCGATCAACCGTATTAATGCTACGGATGATTTGTGACTGAATGTCATTCGCTAAGCGTTGCCCGTTAAAGGACTTAAACAAGGTTTCAGTGCCACGTGCCTGTGTATTGAATGCGTTACAGTGGAGTGATACAAATATATCTGCTCCCCATTCATTGGACTCAGCACATACAAGACCTAAGTCATCATTCTGTAAAGTTTTAACTTCGCATCCTGCAGTTTGTAAATAACAAGCCAATAACTTACCTGCATCACGAGCAACGTCGCATTCACGACGTCCTGTGTTAGGATTTACTGCTCCAGAGTCCAGGTCAATATCATGACCTGGATTTATAAATATTTTCGTCATTATTACTACCTCCTTCTAATTTATCAGGGACACCATTATTGTTTCTATCCAACCAAAGGCCTAGGAAGCCTACTACGGCTGTCAATACACTAGGAATGAATATGTGGTCAATAATATTGAGCCCAACATCAATCAGCTTATTAGTTTCACTTGATACATAACCCCTAGCAAATGCCATAACATACTCTGTTATGACTAGCCAAATAGGAATTAGCATAACAAGTACTAGAATCCGTGTCGCTAGTACTCCAGTAGGTCTAATATTAGCAACACGAACAGCACCATATGCTGATTTCAGTCGGTTCATGATTTGATATTTCATTATCAGTCACCTCCTATATCATCAGTACTGAGCGTGATACTTCTTCCTATTGGCATATTGTTTAGAACTTGGATATGCATCAGTTCAGTACTCAGACTCTGAACTGTGGTTTCGAGGTTATTAAGCCTATGAAATTTCGCTGCATCTCGTTCTTCCAGCTTGACCAACTGCTTTAATATCTCCTGATTACTTTTTGTTAAATCAGCGATACTATTGATAGCATCAGATAACTTATCGTCATAGTCCTTACGCTGCTTATCCATGCGTCGAGCCAAATGGTCATCTAATTCTTGCTTAACCGCAACTAGCGAGGTATGCTCTAAAAACCACACCATCGCACGAAATGAGCCCCTAAGGGCGGCCCAGATAACCCCTAACAGGGTTACCCAGAATCCAATGTCCGCGAAGTAGGCAGGGATGCCGAAGTCCATTAGCAATAATCTAATTTCGTCCATTTAGGCCTCCGCTTTCTCCCATTTTTCACTGTAAAGGTTCCATTTCTTGGTGTGATCTGGATTGTATACCTCTAATGAAATTTTCTGCATCATGACTTCTCTCGGTGGGTGAGATTCCTCACTAACAGTCATTTTATTAACCCTAATGAGATCATAAGATTTTAAATCAAGGTTATCACCCGCCCATACAAATGCAGGGATATTGATTACCGCAAGAGAACTGTTAGCGAAAGCATCCCTATCAATATTAGTGGCCTTAGGCAAATTGATAATGTTGTGATCGGTTCCAACGAATGCTAATGCACCGACTTTAACAACGTTCGGACAGGTAAGTTCACCCTCTAAGTCACTACGGCCATAGAACTGCTTAGGCAGAATCTCTGTGGCCGTTTCCGGATTGAATTCAATAAGACCTTTGATTTTAACAGTATTAACGACATGATCGATTAGGTTAAGATATTCAAGATTAATATCATCTGTGCCATAAGGCTGAATTCTAATAGTGGCACTCCCAGATTGGATTTCAACGGATTCTGCCTCACCGCGTACTCGAACTTTAAAGCCATTTTGCCCAGATACTCGAATTTCCGTATCCCCTTTTCTTGGTTCGTTAAATGTAAGTGGTGCATAAGGCTGTTCATTTAACGCATGGACAATAGCAGTTAATATCGCTTCAAGGGTACCACTATTAATAAGAATGTTTTTACCTTGAAGTGCTGACATAACTCCTGATAAGTTAGGCAGCTTCGCTTTTAAGGATTCCAACCAATCGTCCTCGGTTCCTACGAATCCATGTGCTAAAGCAATTTCATAAGCACTTTTTCCATTATCGCCTACCAAGGTTGCTTTTACTTCCGCCTCTACTTTAATCGGACTTTCAAGTCTTACTGGTAACGCTTTGTTTTGCATAATACATTCCTCCTCTAATCATGCATGGCCACATCCTGAATTATGTTGACTGCCCCCATACCCAGTTTGTAATATCGGCTAGGCTCCGATTCCTTATATGCAAAAGCATCATACACATGCTCACCAAAGGACTTAATTTCTAAGGTATCCTTTCTGGGAATATTGAATGTCGCAATCTTCCCAGATGCTACCCCTTGCACTTTAATAACAAGCGGACCGCTTGCTCGCTTTCGTATGGCGAATACTGACTTGAACCCTGTCAAATCCACATTGTCATCTTGAACTGCGTAAACTATCCCGAAATCCTCGCCAATGTTGAGGTCTATATCCTTTACATTCATTACTTATCATCTCCCTTAATTGAATGGAATCGTACCTTGTTTATCGTACCCGGTCACATCGACCACCAAATACTGAGATGTGGTTTTACCCGAGCAACCTACAGGATACGTGGTGACTGTATTCCAATCAATGAACTGATACGATTTCAGCGATACAGTACTCTCATCGTGAAATCTGAACGTTTGCCACACTCGCCCCGTGTGTGACTTTTTATCTCCATTATTGATATTTGGCCCCCAAACGGATACATCGATTACGGACATGGGTATAATTGCAACCTTGACGCCATATGACTTTGGGTCACGGGCCATGTTTGTAAAAGTATCCGGAACGTAGTTTGATAACTGGTTATACCAATCGTGTGCATAGTGATCAATTACACGTAGGTACCTGATGCGGCTATCATATATCACATCGTTCTGCAGATTGTAATCTGTTGCCCAAGACGCTTTATAATATTTGTGACGACCAAGAACTTGCAATGCCGTATTAGGCTTACTACTTCCTACCTTATCAACAAATCGAATACGAGGCGTGTCTGCATTAGCCGTAACATCCTCGAAATAACCGAAGCAGTAGAACTTGATGCCAGCTTTTACTTCATCAACCATTGCTTGCGTTACCTTTTCGCCTGGCTTAATTACATCCACTACCAGCACCATTAATCGCTCACGACGTTTATGGACCCACTGAGCTGTGAATTCATATCCTTGTGGAACTGATACTGCTATAAGAGGTGCGTCACCATGATATGCGTAATTAGTGGCATAAAAAACCTGGATTACATTAGCCTCCCCCGCAATATATCCGTATTGGTATTTATTCGTAGGCACCAGCATAGGTGCGTAAGCTACAGGTTTGAGCGGGATTTGAACCGTTGGCGTTATCCCCCTCATCGCCCCGGTGTAGAGAACTGCATCTTTTTGTTTAGGGAAACTAAGATATACTAGATTGTCATAGGTATCGTTTATAATCGTGACACCTTCTTTATTCTGGATGTTAATAAATTCCATACGCCAGCCACCCTTCATACGTAAGATCCTTAAATTGACGATTGATATTATATTCATCCTGGGACACTGCAAAATAATATGTTATGATATTGCCCCTAACCTCTGCCACTAAGTACTGTCCCATGGCTGCAGCCCAGACATGTTGACCAGGCTGCAATCCATTCACAGTAATTTGTTGACGTCGATTAGGAATGTCAGATACATACATCCGCCCCTCGATACGTGTAAGCCTTTCCTTCAGATTTAGTATGATATTGCCGTTAGCATCATAAGCTAATACATGCGGTTCCATAATACCTCCTACCAGCATCCAAGTTTAATCCGAGGGTTGTTATCATCATCAAAACCTGTAATAAGGTTATCTTGAATCTCAACACGAGCACCGGTTTCTCTCGAACGAAGTAACCCGATTGTACTGGACACCGCCGCTAAATTTTCAACATGTAATTTGTCGGCAGTAACCGCGTTGGCCTGAATCATCTTATTAACAATGACGTTATCATCGAACTTAGTTGCTCCAGTGATGTGAATCAATTTCCCTGCAATGTATACCCCAGACTGACTGAGGTTAATACGAGACACCAACTCACCACCATCAATCTCGCCAATACTTTTTTTAACTTGCAAATCGATGCTACCAGCTAACTCAGTAATGCGAGATTCCGTATGTGACGCCAAATTCGTAATTCTTCTAGTGGTCTCTTCAGAATTCGTATTGAATTTCTTATCAAGCTCCTTAATTCGCTCATCAACTTTATTCAGCCCGAGAGACTCGAGGTCTAGCAAGCTCGCATCAATTTGTGTCTTAATCACGACTTGCTTCTCGTTAACGAGTCCATCTCCGAACACATCAACAAACGAGCAACGTATCCGGTATATTCCGGCCGAATTCGAATACGTCAGCATGGTGCTGGTAGTTTCAAAATCATCAGTACGTTCATCTCCGATCACATGGCATCTGATTGCATATGCTTGTGCGGGCTTAGTTGAGAAGTAAAGATTAAATCCTCCTAACTGGCTTTTTACTACAAGCTCAGGCGCGGCCAACTGCGGAACGTTATATTCATATGTTGCTGCAGTCGAGTATTTGCCCAACGTGCTGCGAGCATATAAGTAAACAGTATCCGCTCGTTTAGATAGGGTAAGTACAGCAGATGTACCTTTAACTCTTGCCAATAAAGCATTCGTATCTTTACCAGGATTATTATCGGTACGTAATTCGTAATAGTCGACGTCAGCATTCAGCACCTCATCCCATGATGCGGTGGCATTTCTACCGAACACAATACCGAAATTGCTAGGCATATCAGGTATCGCGTCCATCGGTTTGACTATCACATCAACCATTTGGGCTGTTTCTGCTCGGTTGCCAAATCGGTCAACCGAGATTGCTTTGATTCGATACTCTTCACCTGGGCCTAATGATTTGATAATAACCTGACTATTACTACTGCCAGCATACTGCCATTCTTGCCCCGTTACAGGTTTTCCACTTTTCGATTTTAAGAGATACCAAACCTCCGCCACATCGAAGTTGGCAGGATTACTAGGCGGGTCAAATAGCACTTGTAAGTCGTAGTAAACACTTTTATCGGCCGTTTGATTGTACCGACTTATGACGTGTAAATTCTGAACATCCTCTGGCGTTTGCATCTTAGGTATGGCTATAGATTTTGTTACGCCAGTAGTCAACTGTCCTAACTCATTAATAGCCTGCACTCGCACCTCATAGGTCGCACCTAGTAGCACATCAGATATCGTGGTAGCGTTTGTAGATGCTGGGTAGTTTCCAATATATGTCCACGTATCGCTTTTTACATTTCGGTAATTTACGACTACGTTTGAGACTTTTCCATCACGAGGTAACTGCCACGTTACACCTATGCGTGAATACATGATGCCATTAGCACCGTATACATCACTCACTAACCCTACTGCTTGAATATCAGATGCACCGCGATTCGTATAATCAATACTTGGCACCGTGCCATCATCTGATACATAGAGTTCTGGATAATATTCCATGCATTGGATCTTACGGGTCATTTCTGATAGTGTCTTTGTAATAGCCAACACACGAAATGGCTTAGCCGATTTAGAAATTTCTCCGAATGCATATACCGCATCAGGCTGCACCGGTATAGCCTCTTTAACAATCACATTGAGACCTGATACATTTACTACGTTAAACGTAGAGACGATATCCGTAGCGTTGCTACGAATCAGCAACTGATAATTCTTCCCTGGTTGTACCGACACTTCCTTGTCGAGTGTAATCGTCTGGCCACTTACCGCAACCACACGACCGCCATCGCCCCATTCAGGTATGTCGTGCTGAATTAGAATAATATCTCCTACCGTGCACGCTATGGCATCCGTAAACGCCTCTATTGTCACAGTACGTATTTCATATTTATTGCATCGCAAGAAATGCTTACCATGTTTATATGCCTGCTCAAGGCTAGTACACCCCATGAGTTCAACTTGTGCCGGATTTGTTAGTGTGTCCGACTCGTCGTAAGTGTCACCATATACTGGAATGACGTCTCGCTCATAATCCTTATCCTTGTTAAGGAACGATATTTCAACAGAGTTAGCCCTAGCCTCCACACCTTGAAACTCTTCAGTAAAGCTGCCGTGTTTGATATTGGCTACAGTAAACAACTGTACCGGTGTAGATTGATAATCACTAACACATGTGAACCTAGTTCCTACAGGAATTACTTTCCCTCGACCTACTGCCTCTGGATACTTTAACGCATCCCATAATCGCATAGCGGTGTCGTATATATAGTTGAATGTAAACCCATTTGTTTTGCACTTATCTGCCCATGCCTTAAATGCGTTATAGTCAAGGCGCATATGGGGCTGTCCAAATACAATATATTCACCGCCAATCTTACGGCAGATGTGGATTAAATCATAAGCAGCCCATGCCGGATTATCCGCTGGTTGAGCTTCGTACTTATTGATATACGGATTGAACACATACACCTCTGAACGCTCTTGAATCCATGTCACTTTTGGATCGGTACCGCTTAGCTGAGATGTAGCCAAAGCCTTAATTCCAATGAGGGCTTTCCCCGGATGCACAAAATCATCATAAATAATTTGGGTTAGCTGCACCCAGTAGACCTTATTGACATGGCGCAAGCTTTTCCCATCTTTCGCACTGCAGCGCATGCGGATTTCATAACGCGCCTTTTCGAGATTGTCAAAGCGAAATACGCGATAAAACGCATTATTTGTCGCCTCTTCAATTCGTCCTGCGTAATCAGCTGTATTTGTCACGCTATTATCTGACTTAATAAAGTTCCACGCATCACGTCGCTTAATATGTCCGGCCATGCCCTTTTGATTTGCTAAAGGTAATGCCTGCCAGGACTCATCCCCTACTTTACGAATTTCTGCTTTCAACGTGACAGACGTACGGTCAGCACCGCCGCTATCATTTGAATAATATAATCCGTTTGGAAATCCAACAGTTAACTCTATAGCGTCACATGCATCGCCTTGTACCTGTTGTGTATTCCATGATTCAGTCAATTCATAGTTTAGGGATTGATCCGCAAAGTTATCATTGAAATTTGGGATAACTGTTTGGTCATTTGTACCCTTTCTGATATCCACCTGCACATCTTTATAATTACTGATTGGGTTAGCATTAATACGAATATCTTCTATTTTTGATAATTCACCCTCACCCGCACAGTATAAAAGATTAAGATATTGCTTTTCACCATCACTAATTACATGGCGGGATAATAATAACCCAGCACTTTTCATTCGGCCATATGTTACGGCTAAAGGGTAGCCTTGCCCAGTAACAGTTTCAGTACCTCCCCAGCCATATGTATTTGACTGTTCGGAATTCGAACGGTCAACCTTAGGAGCAGTTAGCTTTGAGACAATAGCATTACCTATCATCCCTACCGCCATAGCAATTACTGACCGCCAAATTAAGCTTTGGATACCAAAGATAGCACCCGAAGCAATGCCACCGGTAAATACAGCCATCCCTATTGATAGAAGAACACCAAAGAACTTACCCTCAACTCGGGGCATTACTACAATGTAGTCTTCATCGTTCACAACTGTATCCGGCGTCGCCTCATGTCCATTTACTGAATACGCCCATTCACCAGGTGCACTGAAGTAATAGCTGATAGACTTGCCCTGTTTAAACGGCAAATATTTTGTATCCCGCTGCTCCGGTTTGAACGGGTTATTTACAATGATTACATTAACCATCTGCTACTCCTTCCTTTCATATATGTGCTTCAATCGAGGCACGTACTTTGATATATGTTCTATGCAGGTGCCGCTGTGTTCAGTAGCGTGTATGAATTTACCTTCACCGAGATAAACTCCTACATGATCGAGATTTTTACCATATAACGCAAATACCAAAACACTACCTGGCATTGGTTCGCGAACTTCACACCATTCATCCATTTGAATTTGGGTATATTCGGGTAGTGATATTCCACTACGCCGATATACCTCAACAACTACATCCCAGCATTTCATTTCCGAGAATGGAGTACCTATCATATCAGTCAAATCACTTATTGGATGCATATAGTCCTCCTTGCGGAATAGTAGGTTCTCCTCCAAATCGAGTACTGTTCCCCAATTCACGACATCGTGCTAGGGTTTTATTACATTGATTTTCGTGACCCTTATATCCACATTGAACCCCTTTAAACTTGAACGGACAGAAATCTTTCATCACACGAATTAACGGGAATCGTCGGGTGAAACTAAAGTCAGTCCCCAACGTGAATTCCATCCATTCAGCATTCGCATGGGTTCCTGTGATTACGAAATGCTCCTCTTGCTCGCACACATCAGGTATATTCGTATTCACTACACGAATGATGATATTGGCTCCAGTGAATCCATTATTAGACTCTGCCATACGCTGAATTGTACGAGTTACGTTAGACACAGATAGCTTGATATTAGGTAAATCCGTCGCATTCTCTGTAACATCTTGAATGGTAAATGGAAATGCGATATAGGTATTGCCTTGAAATTGGATATTCTCCGTATTGTATACCAATCGAAGCGTATCCCCTTTATAGGACATTTCTAACAGCATTAACCACACACCTGTGGCCGATATTTGGTTTTTCTCTAAAATCGATGCCGTTGAGAGCGGTAACATGTTATACCTCCTGTAATTTCACGGTTCCCATCCACACTCCATAGTCATTCGCCGCAAAGTCTAACTGATCAGCAAATCGCACTTTTAGTGTTTCCCGTGTTTCTGGATGTACCCAGTCGAATACACCCGAACAGTTGACTTCATCGAAGAATGACCGAAGTTTATAGTAATCAGCTGTTGGCAACTTGTACCCTACGGAATATGTCCGCCGGGTCTTTGTCGTCTTCTTCCTGGTGATTAGCGTCATGTTTTCAACTTGGCCTTTATACGAAATATCTGGAGTAGTCTCCTGAATTGGGTATATCGGCCATCGAATATCTGGAAATACTGCCATAGTTATACTGCGGATGCCTTGATGGCGTCACGCATACCTCCTTTGTTTGATTCCATAGCACGAACCACTACATCGATAACATAATTCTCACCATCGAACCGAGAGTTCTGTTGCTTACTTTCAAGTTCTTGGCCAGACTGATTAACGATATTAACAACTACGTTGTTGCTTGTAGCTCCGACACCCATTAATCTACGAGTTTCACTTGCCGTATAAATGCGATGTGATCCGAAGGACTGCAATAGTTCCGGTCCGTTTTCACCAACCAACATAAGCCCTGGATTCGTTTTTCCTCCGGCAGCGAATCGATTTCCTGTAAATGCAGAACTAAACGAACTACCGCCGGCAAAGGACGATGTCCCTTTTGCAGCACCTAGAGAACCGATGCCATTAACTACCC
>NZ_CAUVFT010000041.1:0-11807 GCF_963551295.1 uncultured Veillonella sp. | reverse complement strand
GGAGTCGGTTCTTCGACCTTTGTTGTTTCAGCAGGTTTAGGTTCTACTACTGGCTGAACCTTTTCTTCTTTTTTTGCTTTTGTTAGCTTACCTTCGAAATCTGTTACAGGAACATCGTCTGTAGTCGCTGACACTTCATTTTCTAAGATTCTTACCTTACAACCATTAGCTTCAAGTTGGGTTATCCCTTCTGCAATCTTTTTACTACTCTTTTGAATTGCTTTCTTGAATGTATCCTCGAGTTTATTTTCTGCTAGTTCAAGACTAGTGCCTGACGCTACTTTAACAATTGGCTTTTCCGACATACATGGGCCTTGGCATTGATGATTAAGTCGTTCATTCCAATCTGCTACTTGTACGGCCAAATCGTCTAATGTATTGAATTTAATTGTTAAGATATTTTGATTTTCCATTGTGTTATATCTCCTTTTAAAATTTAAATAGCAACTCTAAGGTCCCGTTTTCATCATTCACGAATCCTTCAATGTTTTTAGTAATTCCCAATTCTCTGAGTTCTGCCAGAACGATACGGGATGTTGAAATTAATACTTTCGAATGTTTAAGTTCATGTGTTTTTGGATAAATAGCACCCTTAATGTTTTCTTTAGTAACTGGTAAAACATGAATTTCACGATCCGCCTTATCGATTCCAACTCTAAGGCCGATAGGTTGCCCTAGTGCTTTATAAGCGTCAATGCTTAATCCGCATGCGGAACCCCACATGTTAAATCGTATCTTCGGAGGGTACCGGCCCGTTCTATTAAAGAAATCAAAATCTATATTTTTATTAACAGTTGGCATAGTAGCCTCCTTATGTGTTACAATTTAACTAGGTTAATTTAATTTGTGCTCGTATCTCATTGCCGTGAGTGCGAGCATTTTTACTTTTACGGCGAACATGTTCATCGTGGCAATGTTTGCATACTCTAATTGCCTTACGATTAGTCTCGTCATAAATATAGTTATAAGTGTGTGGAATTAACCTAACTCCACACTTAGTACATGTTCGAACAGGAGGTCTCATTGTATTAGCACCCAAATTAGCCCATCGAAAAACATAATATAAGCGGCCGTCACAACAAGAATAAATAGCACACTAATCACATCAATATAATTCATATTCCACCTCCTATTTGTAATATGGATTATGGCAGTATTCTCCATATTTTCTTATTTTAGGAATATAATCGACTTCACATTCCTCGTCTTCTACTTCTGCCATATCCTTTTTATAACCATATATTGATAACGCTAAACCTATGATTGATTGAATAAGGAATTGCATATATCCTATTTGGTCGAGTTCTAATGCCCCCATTGACCCAGCAATGAGGAATGTCCCCAATAACATGTAGCCCATTATTCATCGTCCTCCATAATTTGCTCAACTACGATATCGTCAACAGTAACGCTAATGCGGAATCCTTGTGCGACGTAAGCACTCATCATGGTTTGCAAGCTATAGATAGCGTTCATAACGTCCCCACTGATTTGATTTAAGAGGCGGTCTGATTCGATTGCTTTTAAATGTGCAGCCATTGCTGTTTCGTTTACTGGAATTTCAGTCATAGTTAAAGTCTCCTTTATAACATCATCATTGATAAAATAGAAGCTACTGCTGCAGCGGCAAAGCTTAAATGCATTCCTGCGTCAATCCATGTCATGATTTACATCTCCTTTAAACCTTTAAAATAACCAGGATCGTGTCTAAATCCAGAATGATACACAGTCGATACCTGACAGCTTGACATGTCGGTACTTTTAACATAGTTGATGGCCTTCCGAATGGCGTTGTCGATTAATCGCGTTTTTAAGTTAGAAAATCCCCAATTTGAGGTGCCCAACTCTTCAAGATCCATCAGCGCCCATCGTTTTGTATTACATTTTCTGTCGAGGCTATACTGGAAACCACCTACGATTCCTTTAATTACGGAAATTGTGTAATGGTAGGATGTATTACTCCATTTCATGATTTATCCTTCCTATTGAATATGTGCAGCTTTGAATTCTGCATCGATAATTTTTAAATCCCAACCCAGGGAGCGCATTAGGTAAGTCTTAAAGCCTTCTTTGTCGATGACAAAGGCTCTTGACTTCTTCCCAGGTGACTGCCAGGCGTAGGCAAATGGGAATTTACCTACCGCGATGCCCTCTCGGACTGCGGTTAAGCTAATTCCGAGTACCGCAGCCATCTGCGAAACAGATATTACTTTTTTTAGCATTTAATACCTCCTTTTACTTGATTTTAATTCAAGTTTCTAGTCAAAAAAATTTGGTCAACCGTACAGCCAAAGTACTCTGCCAGTGCCACTACTTTACTAATGGCCACATTGGATATATCCTTTTCCCACGCATTATACGTAGCAACAGATATGCCAAGATCGGCGGCAACTTGCGCCTGTGTTGCCCCTTTCCGAGCTCTCAACTCGGAAATATAAAATTTGTTTGGCATTACTACCACCTCCTTATCGTGACCTCATAATAACATGAATTAAATTCAAGTGTCAATAATGAATTTGATTTTTTTTCAAGTTTACGATAAAAAATATAAAATCTAATTGAATTTAATTCAAATGCATTATATAATTAGTATATAAGTTTGGGAGATCGAGAGGAGGATATTATGAAACTTTCAGATAATATTAGGTACTTTAGGAAATTAAGAAACTTATCACAGGATGAGATTGCTAAACGGCTCGGGTATAAGTCATTTACTACTATTCAGAAATGGGAAACAGGAATGGCCGAGCCACCAGTAGGCAAATTATATGAACTGGCAGATATACTACATGTCAGTATCATGGACCTGCTAAAGGACAATTTAGATGCTGAAGAAGCGTTAACAGTGAGCACGAATTCCTATCACTACGTACCTGCATCTGTATCAGCGGGCGCGTTAACCACGATAGACGCCATTAACTTCATGCCTACTATATCTATCCCTGATTTCATGATGGGGCGCTATGCGGGCAATAAGAACATATTACTTATGGCTGTCAACGGCGAAAGCATGAATAATGTTATCCAAAATGGATCTGTTATTGCTATCTTAACAAATATAGAACTACTAGATATCCATGACGGAGATATTGTAGTTATTAAGAATGGAGGGGATTATACAGTTAAAAGATTCTACAATGATAAACAACATCAAGAATTTGTATTTAAACCTGATAGCTCGGATATGGCATTTCGGGACATCATATTTAGTTACGAGAATACAGATGACTTATACCTGATCGGTAAGGTTGTTATGTACAATGTGACTTTGTAAAAAATTAATAAGGGAGATGTTAGTATGTTAGCTAAGAAAGTAATATGTGGTCTAGGGATATTATTATCCTGTGTAGCTATTAATTATGCGAATTCTGGATTTGTTGATATAACACCGGATACATATGATAAGATATGGGCTATCGGCTCGAATTTCAAACCAGATAGAAAATTAGAAAATCCGGTATTGTACGGCATAGAACTTCGGAGCGGCGGCGGTGGCGCTGCATCGTTAATTACACCGGCCACGATAACGAAATACCTTGCCTATTCAAAAGATGAAAGACTTGTATTCCCTCCTGCGGATTTCAAGAATACGATGTTAGATAATAAGGATTACGTATACATCGCTACGTATGCGCTGCATTTAAAGAATTTGCTTACCGGGGGCGTTATGCCCCAGTTACCTTCTCAGCGGTTACTGATTGAGAAAGACGGCCATTATATTATGCCTGCTAAAATGGACACACAAATATACGACATGATGCCCCATAGCTATGCCATTGTGTATTATGCATATCCTAAAAATGTAATTTATAACACTCCTTACACGATTAAATTCATTAATGGTAACGGAGACCGCATCGAAATTCCAATTACCGCCGATAAGCTAAATAATCTTATCGACAAAGAATATAAGCTAGTATATCAAAATAGTGACCCAGAGTAACATTAATAATACCCCTATCATGAGATAGGGGTATTTTAGGAGGTATGTAATTATGGCCATGAAACGTGCTAATGGATCAGGCACTGTATATAAGATGAAACATAAAGCGCTACGTAAGCCGTACAGGGCAGTTGTAACCTATGGGTACGATGCCAACGGCAAGGCTATTCGTAAGTCGGTAGGCACATTTGCCACACAAAAGGAAGCATATACTGCACTAGCACTCTACTCTACTAATCCGCCGCAAGAAGAGCAGCGCAAAATTACGTTTGGCCAATGTTTCGAATGGCGGATTGAGGAAGCAGAACGCCAAGGGCTGTCAGCTGGGCGAATGAAGATTATACATACTATACAAAAGATGGTCAGTCATCTTAATAATATCGAAATGAAGAATATGCGTGCGGCACATTTCCAGCCCATATTCGATAATTCGACTCACACAAAGTCTTATCAAAAGCTAATTAAGGCTATTATAGTGTCTGTAGGCACGCTTGCCGTTAAGCAAGAAATTATACCACGGAACTACTTCTCTGATATTATCATCAACAAAAACGCTACCCCAATCAAGAAGGCTAATATTTTTACGAATTTTGACCTCTACACCATGTGGCAACACTCTGATGATATAATTATCAAGCTAACTTTAATCTATGCCTATACAGGCCTCAGATTGAACGAATTACAGACTATAAAGCTCGATAATATCCATTTGAAGGAGCGCTACATGATAGGCGGATCTAAAACGGAAGCAGGCAAGGATAGATGTATTCCTATTGCAGAATGTATATATCCTTTCATTAAAGAATTGTATCAGCAAGCCAAATTTAAGCGTGTAACGTGTCTGTTAGATAAGGTAATACATAAAGACACCTACAGAAGAGAAATGCAGCGTATGTGTCAAAATCTTAACTTAGGAGAACATAAGCCACATGATACACGTCATACCTTTATCTCCTTAGCTAGTAATATTGGGATTGATGAGATTATAATCAAACGGATCGTTGGACATTCTAGTAAAGATAATATCACCCAGGAAGTTTACACTCACAAAACCCTACAACAATATATTGATGCGGTTAACAGATTACCCCATGGTGAAGCACTCATAAAAGGTGAGCAACGGTTGAGCAACGCAGACAAAATGTAGCAATTTTAGCCAATTTCAAAAAATAAAAAAGCCAGTAAACATAAGTGTTTACTGGCTTTTTTACGTTTGCGTTCTTATTCAGCGGAAATTACAGATACTGGGCAAACGGATTCGCAAGAACCGCAGTCGATGCAAGTATCGTTGATTTCGTATTTAGTTTCGCCTTCAGAAATAGCAGCAACTGGGCAAACAGATGCGCAAGAACCACATTTAATGCAACCATCAGCAATAACTCTCATGATAAACCTCCATAGGAACATTATAAAAGAAAACTTATTATTATCATTTAACAAGGCACTTGCCTTAACTTCTGTTCTCATTATCACACAATAATAATTGAAAGTCAAACGAAAATGATAAAATTTTGTATATTATTTTGCATAACAATTGTTCCTTTTTATCATATAAAGTCTATGTTTATCATAATTTTGATATTTCTTTTCATTTATATATTTAAATATATCTTTCAATAATTGAGAATGCACTAATTATCATTTTTATCAAAATACGTAGTAATATAATAGGAATTCAATTATCAATATTTATTATCATATAAAAACGAGGCCGAATCTTACGATTCGACCTCGTGTGTGCTTTATAGTAGAGTAACCTATCCCCTATTATTTACCAGGGAAGAATGGCCATACCATTGGAATAATAATTAAGCTTACTACGAAGCAAACTAAAATCAATGGAACGCCAGCTTTTACATAGTCAGTAAATTTGTATTGACCAGGACCAAGTACTAATGTATTTGGAGGAGTACCTACAGGTGTACCGAATGCACAAGATGCAGCAACGCCGATAGCCATCAATACGGCATGAGGATCAGCGCCCATACCTTGAGCAATGGAGATACCGATAGGAGCCAATAATGCACAAGATGCAGTATTAGACATAAATTGAGTCATAACACAAGATAAAATAAACAATACGGCTGTAGCAAAGTAAGGGCTAGGATCAGCGCCCATAACGCCGATTACTGCATCGGCAATCATTTTACCAGCACCAGATTGATCAAGTGCAGTTGCTACTGGCATCATACCAGCGAATAAGAAGATTGTTACCCAGTCAATGGATGTATAAGCTTGTTTTTCATTCAAGCAACCAGTTAATACACAAAGCATTGCGCCGATAACTGCAACCATGCTCAATGGCAAGTTAATACCAAAGTGTTCTTTCAATGGTTCGCCTAAAATCATGGCAAGGATTACACCTAAAAGAATAAGTCCGGAGAACAATTGTTTCTTAGGATCGTTAGAAATATCTTCAGCAGCTACTTCTTGTTCTACATCACCGGCATCAGTAATTTCATGTTTAGGTAATAAATGTTTACCAATGAGCATCATGAATACGATAGTAGCGATAGTCAAAGGAATGCCAATCCAAGCAAACTCAAAGAAACCAAATGGTTCAATACCGAATTTAGATAATGTACCACTTACAATGATATTAGGTGGTGTACCAACCATTGTAATGATACCACCAATGCCTGCAGCGAATGCTAATGGCATCAATTGGCGAGATGCAGGAATCTTAGCAACAGCACAGATACCAACAACTACTGGAAGTAAAGCAGCTGTTGTACCAGTATTAGATAAGAATGCGGACATGATAGCTGTTACAAGCATAATCGCAAGCATTAATCCATTTTCGCTAGTCCCTGCATGAGATACTACGGTTTCCCCAATTTTTTGAGCCAAACCAGTGTAGAATAATGCAGCACCAACAACGAACATGCCTGCAAACAACACAACTGTACTATCAGATAAACCAGAGAATACAACCTTAGGAGTAATAATACCCATAAGGCCTAATGTAATTGCGCCGCCTAAAGAAGTAATAGCTAGAGGAATAATTTCCGTAACGAATAAAACAGCCATGACTGCAAGGACGATTAAGGTTTGTTCTGCAGTACCCATACATCATCATCTCCCTTCAGAGAAATGCACTGACATAATTATAAGAGATATAAAATATAACCTACGATACCAATGGCAGAAGCCATTATAAAAGTAATCCCATATCCCTCTCTTGTTTTAGGATACCCAAATAATAAAGTTTCACCAAGAAAACCACGGCGGTTAAACCAAGAATATTTAGTTCTCTGCTGAAACCATTTAGCTTTGCCTTCAGCACCGATAATCAGTGCAGTAATAAAAAAAACAATAAATGCCCAAACAAAACAAATCAGTATTTTTAATTCAATTGATAACAAGTGACCACCTCTACTATATTAAAAGCACTAGAAGGTTATTCTGTGAAATCTTGCTAATCACCTAATGACCGATCTGAAAAGCATTTATTGCAAATATTCCCTTTTTATGTATGATTACATAATTATCAAGGGCTTTTTGATTCACCAATAGGTGTACCTATTTAGGTACACCTGGGTGAATAATTATTTAACTATTAGTGACTAGACAACATAGCAAGCATTGTACCTGCTGCTACTGCTGTACCAATAACGCCAGCTACGTTAGGGCCCATAGCATGCATGAGCAAGAAGTTAGCTGGGTTAGCTTTTGCACCTACTACTTGAGATACGCGAGCTGCCATTGGAACCGCGGATACACCAGCAGAACCAATAAGTGGATTTGTTTTACCACCATCAAATAAGCTCATCAATTTACCGAATAATACGCCACCAGCAGTACCACCGATAAACGCAACCAAACCTAAACCAATAATTAGGATTGTTTGATAGCTTAAGAAGTGTTCCGCACTCATTGTCAAACCAGTACCAGTTGCTAAGAAAATAGTAACAGTATTGATCAACGCATTTTGAGAAGTATCGGACAAACGATCAGTTACGCCAGATTCACGGAATAAGTTACCTAACATCAACATACCTAACAAGGATGTAATGGAAGGAAGCAATAAGGAAATGAAGATCGTTGCAACGATTGGGAACACGATTTTTTCAAAACGTGTAACTTCGCGCAATTGCTCCATTACGATTTCACGTTCTTTTTGAGTAGTAAATAATTTCATTACAGGTGGTTGAATCAACGGTACCAAGGACATATAGGAATATGCGGCAACCGCGATAGCACCTAATAGATGAGGAGCTAGCTTAGCAGCTAAGTAGATAGATGTAGGACCATCAGCACCACCGATGATACCAATAGCAGCCGCTTCTTGAACTGTAAAGCCCAAAGTCATTGCACCACCAAGTGCAACGAATACGCCGATCTGAGCAGCAGCCCCTAAAAGCAATGTTTTAGGATTGGCAATGAGTGGACCGAAGTCAGTCATCGCACCTACACCAAGGAAAATTAAAGGTGGGAAGATTTCTTGGGAAATACCTGCACTAATAAGAGCCATAACGCCTTCTTCAAAACCGTTACGAGGAATATTAGCAAGTAAACAACCAAACGCAATCGGACCCAACAATAATGGTTCAAACTCTTTGGCAAATGCTAAGTATAATAGGATCAAACCTACAAGAATCATAATAGCATTACCTGGTTCAAATGCGAGGAACCCGCTATCGTTAAGAACGGATTGTATCGCAACAGCAAAAGCCTCCATATGCGTTCCCCTTTCACAAATATAAAATTGTTATATGACGCGGCACCGCCGCGCCATACAAAACTTGGTATTAACCAAGAACAACCATGTCGTCGCCAGTGGATACAGTTTGGTTAGCAGATACGCGAACTTCGGAAACTACAGCATCATGTGGAGCTGCAATTTCATTTTGCATTTTCATAGCTTCAAGAATCAACAAAGTTTCGCCTTTTTTAACTGCTTGACCAGCAGATACTGCTACAGATAAGATTTTACCAGGCATTGGAGCTTTTACAGTTTCAGCACCTGCTGGAACTGGAGCAGCTGCTGCAGCTGGAGCTGGTGCTGGTGCAGGAGCTGCTTTAGGAGCTGGAGCTGCTGCTGGAGCCGCTTTAGGAGCTGCTGCAGGAGCGGCTGCTTTCACTTCATTAACTTCTACATCATATGCTGTACCATTTACTGTAACGTTGAATTTTTTCATCTTAAATTCCTCCAAAATGTGTAATTTCTACACAAAACTTATAAATATTTTTACACATATAAATTGAATAATCTCATGGATTATCAAATTAGCCAATTATCTTATCGATTACCACGCAAACGGCCTTCCATTTTCCAATTGTAGCTTACGATAGGACGGATATGCGCGATTTGATCAGCGGAATAACCCATTGCCGCTAATGCACCAACGATTACTGCTACTACATCTTGAGATGGAGCTTTACCGTTAGTTGTTGTAGCATTGCTCATTACAAATGCCTCCTAAAATTATTTTAACCTCTACCGCTTAAGCGACCTTCCAAGCGCCATTTAGCACTTGTTGCTGTAGGTCGGATAGATGCAATTTGTTCAGATGAGTACCCCATCGCCACAATGGCACCTACGATAGCTGCTACTACTTCATCCTCATTTTGAGCAGATGCACTTGGTGCAGCCACAGGAGTTGCTGGAGCTGCAACAGTTGTGTCAGTTTTAGGAGCTTCTTTTTTCTTCTTAGTAGGATCGATTAAATAAACAATCTTCATAAGAATACCTAAAGCAATCAAAACAAAGAACACAATAGACATATTGATTGCCATTATGAGTAACGGATTGGTAGTAACTGCTTGTCCTTCCATAATCATTCCCCTTTCTAAAAAAGTAGTAAAGAAAGGTATCTCCCAAATTCGATGATATGTTTACCGAATCGAATTATAATGGAATATTACCATGTTTCTTTGGAGCACGGTTTTCGCGTTTGCTTGCAAGCATTGCCAAAGCGTTGATAACTGCCGGACGAGTTTGTTTTGGTTCGATTACAACATCTACGAAGCCACGTTCTGCAGCTTTGTAAGGAGTCGCAAACTCTTCTACATATTTAGCTGTTTTAGCATCTTTATCTTCGTCTTTCTTGAAGATGATATTAGCTGCACCAGCAGGACCCATTACAGCGATTTCGGATGTAGGCCAAGCATATACTTGATCCGCGCCCAAATCTTGGGAACACATAGCGAGGTAGGAACCGCCATATGCTTTACGAGTGATAACAGTAATTTTTGGTACTGTAGCTTCAGAGTAAGCATATAACATTTTAGCACCATGACGAATGATACCGCCCCATTCTTGATTTGTGCCAGGCAAGAAACCAGGAACGTCAACAAAGTTAACGATTGGAATATTGAAAGCATCACAGAAACGGATGAAACGGGAAGATTTGTCAGATGCATTGATGTCCAAGCAACCAGCCATTACTTTTGGTTGGTTAGCAATAATACCAACGGATTGACCATCAAAACGTGCGAAGCAAGTGATGATGTTTGTAGCATAGAATGGTTGTACTTCATAGAATTCACCATTATCTACAGTAGCTGCAATAACATCTTTCATGTCGTAAGGCATATTGCTGTTATCAGGTAACAAGCTGTTTAAGCCTTCGTCTTCACGAGTTGGGTCATCACCTGTATCTACCAATGGAGCATCTTCCATATTGTTAGAAGGTAAGAAACCTAACAAGTAGCGGATTTGAGCGATGCAATCATCTTCATTTTCAGCTGCAAAGTGAGCAACACCGGACACAGAGTTGTGAGCCATTGCGCCACCAAGATCTTCAGCTGTTACTTCTTCACCAGTTACAGATTTAATAACTGCAGGACCAGTGATGAACATTTGAGATGTGTTTTTAACCATGTAGATGAAGTCAGTCAATGCTGGAGAATATACAGCACCGCCTGCACATGGTCCCATGATTACGGAAATTTGTGGAATAACGCCAGATGCATTTGTATTTTCAAAGAAAATTTTACCGTAACCAGCAAGAGCATCTACAGCTTCTTGAATACGAGCCCCGCCGGAATCATTGATACCAACGATAGGAGCACCCATTTTCATTGCTAAACGTTGTACTTTAACGATTTTAGCAGCGTGCATTTCACCAAGAGAACCACCTTCTACAGTGAAGTCTTGTGCGAATGCATATACCAAACGACCATCGATAGTACCATAACCAGTCACTACACCTTCGCCTGGTAATTCTTTTTTGTCTTGACCGAAGTTAACACAACGATGTTTAACGAATTGATCAAGTTCAACAAAAGAGTTGTCATCGAATAATTTAGCCAAACGTTCACGAGCAGTCATTTTACCTTGAGAATGTTGTTTCTCAACGCGTTTTTCACCGCCACCAGCTTTAACTTTCGCTAGTTTTTCGTGCAACAACTCAATTTTTTCTTGCACTGTTTGCATGTCAGCACCTCCATAAAAACTTGTTACAATAATATTTTATTTCATTCGTTGGCAAAGTTCAAGTAATACGCCACCTGTAGCTTTAGGATGAACGAATGCAATAGAGGAACCGCCAGCACCATAACGAGGTTTTTCGTCAATCATACGAATACCTTTCGCCATAAGATCAGCAATAGCATTTTCAATATTATCTACACGCAAAGCAACGTGTTGGATACCATCACGACCGCCATTTTTTTCGATGAATTTACCGATAGGGCCGTCTGGAGTAGTAGTTTCCAAGAATTCTAATTCAGCATCGCCGCATGGGAAGAAGGATACTTTTACTTTTTGTTCTTCTACTACTTCATCTTCAGGAAGATGTTGAATTCCCAAAGCATTTTTGTAAAATTCTTTAGTTGCTGCTAAATCATTAACACCAATACCGATGTGATCCACTTGTAATACTTTAAAAGCCATTTCGATTATCTCCTTTATAAGGCT
>NZ_CAUVFT010000040.1:0-11811 GCF_963551295.1 uncultured Veillonella sp. | reverse complement strand
TCGTAATTCGAAGAAACTCATTTCTGTGTAGGAATGAGTTTCTTTTCATAATATATATACCTGGAGGAAGTATGAATTTACTCGAAATTGGGATTCCTACCGTACCTCTTAGAGGCATGGTCGTATACCCGAATATCGTGATTCACCTCGATATCGGTCGAGACAAATCCATTAAGGCGGTGGAAGCCGCAATGAATGAGGATCGCATTTTAGCCGTCGTAACTCAAAAAGATGATGCTGTAGATGCACCAACAGTTCATGATTTAGCCCAAATGGGTACATTAGTAAAAATTAAACAAATGTTGCGCTTACCAGGTGGTATAGTACGTGTTCTTGTAGAGGGCATCACTCGTATTCGTCTTATGAATATTACTAGCATGGACCCTTATTATATAGGAGACTATGAACGAGTGGCGTCTGAATTTGAAGACGATGTAGAGCTTGAAGCTTATCGTCGTTTGGTTCAAGCTAAATTTGGCGAATGGGCAGAAGAAGCTAAATCAGTTACTGATGAAGGTGTAACGCGCGTTATGGAATTACGCAATCCTTGTGAATTAGCTGACCAAGTTGCATTTTTGTTGCCTATTAATAATTTGAAACGTCAAGAGTTACTTGAAGAATTATCTGTGGCTCGTCGTCTTAACATGATTGTAGGCATTTTAAATATGGAATTACAAATCTCTGATTTGGAAAATTCCATCAATAATCAAGTCCGTCAATCTATGGAGAAAGCGCAGAAGGAATATTTCTTGCGCGAAAAAATCCGCGTTATCCACGATGAGTTGGGTGATAAAGGTGACCCAGAGGAGGAGGCAGAAGAACTACGAGTTAAGTTAAAAGCACTTAACTTAAGTGAAGACGTACATACGCGTATCGATAAAGAAATTTCTCGTTATAGCCGTATGCCTCAATTGATGCCGGAAGCAACAATTTTGCGTAACTACTTAGATTGGGTATTAGCATTACCGTGGAACGAATTAACGGAAGATCGTTTAGATATCAAGGGTGCTCATGCTATGCTCGAGGCCGATCATTATGGCCTTGAAAAGGTTAAGAAACGTATTTTAGAATTTTTAGCGGTTCGTAAATTAACCGGTAAAAATAGTGGCTCTATTCTTTGCTTAGTAGGTCCACCAGGCGTTGGTAAAACCTCTTTGGCTACCTCTATTGCTAAAGCAATGAATCGTAAGTTCATCCGTGCATCTTTAGGTGGTGTTCGTGATGAAGCTGAAATTCGTGGTCATCGACGTACTTATATTGGTGCTTTACCTGGTCGTATGATTCAGGGACTAAAAAATGTAGGTACTAAGAATCCTGTATTTTTGTTGGATGAAATTGATAAATTAGCATCTGATTATAAAGGCGATCCATCTTCAGCTTTATTAGAGGTATTGGATCCAGAACAAAATAGTACATTTAGTGATCACTTTATCGAAGTACCGTTCGACTTCTCTGAAGTTTTCTGGATTACTACGGCTAATATAGCATCTAATATTCCTGGTCCATTGTTAGATCGTATGGAAATTATTGAGTTGTCCAGCTATATGGAAGAAGAAAAACTAGAAATTGCTAAGCGTTACTTAACACCTAAGCAAATTAAGAAAAATGGACTTGAAGATTACAAGGTTAAATTATCTGATGCTGTGTTAAAAAAGGTAATTTCCGAATATACTCGCGAAGCTGGTGTTCGTACTTTAGAGAAAACAATTGCTAAGATTTGCCGTAAGATTGCTTTCAAAGTAGTTGAAGAAGGCGGAGATGCGCCAAAAGTCACTACTAAAAATCTTCACGAATTCTTAGGTGCACCGATCTTTGTTGACCAAGAGCGAGAAAAGAAACCGCAAGTTGGCTATGTAAATGGATTAGCTTGGACATCTGTTGGTGGTGTAGTATTACCATGTGAAGCTACAACTATGAATGGTACCGGTAAATTGGCTTTAACTGGTAGTCTCGGCAAGGTTATGCAAGAATCTGGTCAAGCGGCTATGAGTTATATTCGCCATAATGCAAAAGCCTTAAAAATTGAAGAAGACTTTTATAAAAAACTTGATATTCACGTTCACTTGCCAGAAGGGGCAACACCTAAAGATGGTCCTTCTGCAGGTATTACAATGACATTAGCTATGGTGTCTATTTTGACTAACCGCAAGGTTCGTTCTGATATTGCCATGACTGGTGAAATCACATTGCGTGGCCGCGTATTACCAATAGGCGGCTTAAAAGAAAAATTATTAGCAGCCTTGTCTCATGGCGTTAAAGAGGTGTTGATTCCAAAAGGTAATGAAAAGGATATTGCAGAATTACCTGACATTGTGAAAGAAGGCCTCATTATTACGCCAGTTAAGACAATGGATGAAGTATTAGCAAAGGCACTTGTGTAATGCAAAAGAAGAAAAAATCCACTAAACAAATGGGCCCAAAACCACAATATACACGAAAAGAACCGAAGGGGCCTCGTATTATAGCTGCAAAATATAATACTTCCTGTGTGAAGGCAGATCAATATCCTGAAGGGGATACAGTAGAAATCGCTTTCCTTGGACGTTCTAATGTGGGCAAGTCTTCGTTGATTAATTCTTTATGTAACTATCGTGGGTTAGCCCTCGTTAGTGGTCAGCCAGGTAAGACTAAGACGATAAACTACTTTGATATTGAATCAAAAGAGGATATTTCTGAGACAGAGGAACGCAGATATAATTGGTTCCTTGTTGACCTTCCTGGCTATGGTTTTGCAAAGACAAATAAAGGAAACCGCAATTTGTGGTCTTCCTTTATTGCCGATTATATTTTACATTCTGAACGATTGATGTTGTTATGCCTACTTATCGATGGTCGTCATCCTGAGATGCCTATTGATAAGGTGGCATTTGATTGGCTTGTCGAAGCTGGTGTGCCATTACAAATTGTAGTGACTAAAGCCGATAAATTGACGGCTAAAGAAAAGTCTGCAAACTTGGCTATTATTAAAGAACTATATCCAACGGCTACATTGCCGATTCTGTATAGCTCTTTAAAGCATACTGGACGTGAGCTTTTACAACAACGAATCAATAAAATTTTGGTAGGAGATGAAGCATGAGTCAAACCAACGAATTAGAGATTATGGAACGCATTGCTTTAGATTTAGAGCGTGTCGAAGAGTCTCTTGCATCATCTTTTAATACCGGTGTAGAGGACTTCAATGCACTGATTCGACCGTTATCAGCAGCAGGTGGTAAGCGTTTGCGCGCTCAATTGTGCCTATTGATTGCTAATGCAGGGACATCTATAGAGCGTCAACGCGTCAAAATTGCTGAGGCTGTTGAAATGCTTCACTTAGCAACACTTATCCATGACGATGTATTAGATCAAGCTGAAATTCGCCGAGGTGAAGATACCATTCACATGCATAAAGGCAATAAGGTAGCTATCCTTAGTGGTGATTATTTATTTGCTAAAGCATTTAAAATCGTATCTGAAATGACGAATATGAAGTATCTTCAAGTCTTCTCTCATATTATTACATGCCTTGTAGAAGGTGAGTTCATGCAAATGGAAGATGTATATCGCATCGATCAAGGTATAGAGCGTTATATGACAAAAACGCAAAAGAAAACAGCAGACTTCATGGAAGGCTGTATGGAACTTGGTGGTCTCTTAGGAGATTGGCAAGAATCTGAAATCATAGAATTGAAAAAATATGGTCATGCATTAGGTATGGCATTTCAAATTACAGATGATATTATGGATTATCGTGAAACAACGGAAACGACAGGAAAGCCTGTAGGGAACGATCTTCGAGAAGGACTATTGACGTATCCGTTATTAAGTATCGTTAACGATGGTAATAAAGATAAATTGCTTGAAGATATTAAAGGCTTAAACAATGGTGGTAATGAGCAAGACATTATCGATTATGTTGTTGCTCAAGGTGGTATCGATAATACATTAGCTGTAGCTGATAAATATTGTAAAGATGCTTTAGCGGCACTCGCTGCAGTGCGTGATTTTCCAGGGAAGGAATTCCTTGTGATGGCTGTAGAAAATCTAGCTGATAGAAAGGTATAATATGGAACCGTTCGAACCAAAACCGGATTTCGAATATCCCATGCAAAAACCTTCTTTTGATAGTGTAGTTCGTCAAAAACGGCGTGAAGCAGAGCAAGAGGCTGAGCAAGAACGGTATAGAGTGGCGAATTTACGCGTTCCTGAGGAACAGGAAAATGAGCCGATTTATACTGAAATGGAACAGAAGATGATGGACGAGGCGAGGGAATTATCTCTTGTAGGACATCTTTCAGAACTGCGAAAACGATTGATTATAATGGCTGTAGCGGTTATTGTGGGAACTTGTATTTCATATTATTATGTAGACTTATTATTGGAAATACTTCTAAAACCAGCTGGCAAGCTCTATTATATGAGACCTACTGAGGCGTTCTTTACGTATATGAAAGTATCTGTAGTAGGAGGCCTCGTCATAGCGGCTCCCATTGTATTGCATCAGATTTGGCTATTTGTTAAGCCTGCACTGACTGCGCGAGAAAAGCAGTTATCTAACTGGATTTTACCAGTTGCGATTAGTCTATTTGGAATAGGTATTGTATTTTCTTATTTTCTCGTATTGCCTGCAGCAGTGAAGTTCTTTATGGGCTTTGCCACAGATGAATTACAACCGATGTTTTCCATTGGTCAGTATATGGACTTTGTATTGTCCTTTGTACTGCCTTTTGGATTTATCTTTGAACTGCCGTTGATTTTAATTATTTTGGGATATTTCAACTTAATTACATCACGCTTTTTAAAAACGAAGCGAAAAATATTTATTCTTATATCCTTTATCATAGGTGCTGTCATTTCACCTACACCGGATATGTTTTCTCAAACGATGATTGCATTACCTATGATATTGCTATATGAAACAAGTCTATTTGTATTGGCTAAGATTATGAAGCGCTAAGGAGTATTTTAGGAGGAACGATGAAAACCTACGAAAATTTAACCACATATAATCCTGGTGAAATAGAAGGCAAATGGTATTCTTATTGGGAAAATCAAGGATACTTTCACGAAGAAGTAGACACGAATAAAGAGCCATTTAGTATCGTCTTACCCCCTCCTAACGTAACTGGTATGTTGCATATGGGGCATGCCCTTGATAATACATTACAAGATATCCTCATCCGTTTTAAACGTATGCAAGGCTATAATGTGTTATGGATGCCAGGTACAGACCACGCTGGTATTGCTACTCAAATTAAAGTAGAGGAAATGCTTGCTAAAGAAGAGGGAAAATCTCGCTATGATTTAGGCCGTGAGAAATTCGTAGAGCGCGTGTGGGAATGGAAAAAAGAATACGGCGATACCATCGTAAAACAAATCCGTAGTCTTGGTGCATCTTGTGACTGGACCCGTGAACGATTTACTTTGGATGAAGGATACTATCATGCGGTGCGGGAAGTATTCGTAAAACTTTACGAAAAAGGTTTAATCTATCGTGGAGAACGAATTATCAACTGGTGTCCTCGTTGTGCAACCGCTTTATCTGATGTTGAAGTTGAACATGAAGACGAACATGGCCATTTATGGCATATTAAATATCCTGTAAAAGGTGAAGATAATCGTTTTGTTGTTGTTGCTACAACTCGTCCAGAAACAATGTTTGGTGATGTAGCAGTAGCAGTAAATCCAGATGATGATCGTTATAAAGATCTCATTGGTAAAACATTGATTTTGCCATTTGTTAATCGAGAAATTCCTGTAATTGCTGATGGATATGTAGATGCTAGCTTCGGCACAGGCTGTGTAAAAATTACACCTGCTCATGACCCTAATGACTTTGAAATGGGTCAACGTCATAATTTGGAATCCATCGTTGTTATGAACAATGATGCAACAATGAATGAAGGTGCTGGTAAATTCAATGGCTTACCACGTGAAGAAGCGCGTAAACAAGTAGTAGCAGAACTTAAAGAATTAGGCCTGCTTGAAAAAATTGATGATCATGACCATGCAGTAGGTCATTGTTCTCGTTGTAAAACAATTATTGAACCAATGGTATCTAAACAATGGTTTGTAGATATGAAACCGTTGGCAGAACCAGCTCTTAAGGTTGTTAAAGACCACGAAGTAGAGTTTGTTCCAGAACGTTTTACAAAAACATATGTGAACTGGCTTGAAAATATCCGTGATTGGACTATTTCTCGTCAATTGTGGTGGGGCCATCGTATTCCTGCATGGTATTGTGATGACTGTGGTGAAACGATTGTTAGCCGTGAAGATATTACAGACTGTCCTCATTGCCACGGTCATGTTACACAAGATCCGGATGTTCTTGATACATGGTTTAGCTCTGGTTTATGGCCATTTGCTACAATGGGTTGGCCTAAGCAAACTCCAGAACTTAACCAATGGTATCCAACAAGTGTGCTTGTAACTGGTTACGATATCATCTTTTTCTGGGTTGCTCGTATGATTTTTATGGCTCTTGAGTTTGAACATGAAATCCCATTTAAACATGTATTTATTCATGGTCTTGTTCGCGACAGTCAGGGCCGTAAAATGAGTAAATCTTTGGGTAATGGTATTAATCCACTTGAAGTTATCGACCAATATGGTGCTGATGCATTGCGCTTTACTCTTGTAACTGGCAATACACCTGGTAATGATATGCGCTTCTATATGGAACGTGTTGAGGCTAACCGTAATTTTGCCAATAAGATTTGGAATGCATCCAAGTTTGTATTGATGAACCTTACAAATTATGATGAAAGTTTCGTTCCAACAGCAGATGATTTGACATTAGCAGACCAATGGATTATTCAAAAATACAATGAAACAGTACAAAGCGTAACATCTAATCTCGATAAATTCGAACTTGGTGAAGCTGCGAGTTCTGTATATGACTTCATTTGGAATACGTACTGCGATTGGTACATTGAATTAGCGAAACCTCGTTTGTATAGTGAAAGCAACGAACGTGATCGTCGTACAGTTCAATATTTACTTGTAACAATCTTACGTCACATGCTCGAATTATTGCATCCATTCATGCCGTTTGTAACTGAACATATTTGGCAACATTTGCCACATGAAGGGGACAGCATCGTTGTTACTAAATGGCCTGAAGCATTGAAATTCGATAATCTTGAAGGTGCAGCACGTCAAATGGAAGTTATGATGGATGCCATCAAAGGTATTCGTAACATGCGTGCTGAAATGAATGTGCCTCTAGGTAAAAAAGCTGAGGTTATCGTAGCGCCAACAGATGAAGCATTAGCTAAAACTGTAGCAGAACATAGTGACTACTTTGTAACATTGGCTTGGGCTGAGAAAGTAACAATTCTTGGTACCGACGATCCAAAGCCAGAAAATGCGACTGTAACCGTTGTCAATGGTATGGAAGTATATCTCTTACTTAAAGACTTGATCGACGGTGAAAAAGAAAGAGAGCGTATTGCGAAGGAAAAAATCCAAATGGAAAAAGAAATTTCTCGTTTGGAAGGTAAATTGTCTAACCAAGGCTTCTTAGCAAAAGCTCCTGAAGCTGTAGTAGCAAAAGAAAAAGAAAAGTTAGAAGAATATAAACAAAAACAACAAGCGTTATTGGAACGTGAAGCGTTCCTCGAAACCTTATAATAGGAGGTTTATATGACATATCAAGAGGCCTTAGCCTATTTAGAGCAGGCATCTTCATTCGGTATTAAACCTGGCCTTGAACGAATTACAGCTCTTATGGATGTATTGGGAAATCCACAAGAAGATTATAAAATTGTTCATGTGACAGGCACGAATGGTAAGGGCTCGGTTACCTCATACATTTCCTACGCACTGTTTACAAGTGGATTACGGGTGGGGCGATTTACATCGCCTCACCTTCAATCCTATACGGAGCGAATTCAAATTAATGATGGGAATATTACTGAGGAAGCCTTTGGGGAATTAATCAGTCGTGTTAAAGGTGCAGTAGACACTATTGTTAGTAATGGAGTAGAAGCGCCAACACAATTTGAAATGCTGACGGCTGCTGCATTCTTGTTTTTTAAAGAACAAGGTGTAGATTATGCTGTGGTAGAAGTCGGATTAGGTGGCTTATTAGACTCTACGAACATCGTTACTCCTAAAGTATCTGTTATCACTAATGTATCTATAGATCATCAAGCGTACTGTGGTGATACTTTAGAGGAGATTGCACGTCATAAATCGGGTATTATTAAATCTAAGGTGCCTGTAGTAACAGCGGCACAAGGTACTCCTCTTAGTATCATTGAGGATGTAGCTAAAGAAAAACATGCTAAGCTTTATGCTTTCAATAAAGATTTCGGTATCGATAGTCGCAGCGCTGTAACTGGTGGTCAAATGATTACGGTTAGTACTAACGATGCAGCACCTGCCATGTTGTTTACGACGATGGCGGGCATTCACCAATCTGTAAACCTCGCTTGTGCATTGATGGCGGTACGCCTGTTGATGAAAGAGGATACGAATATCAGCGAAGAAACGATGCGTGAAGGCTTCGCTCGTACTACTTGGGCAGGACGTTTTGAAGTTAAAAGAGGTTTAGATCGTACTTTTATTTTTGATGGTGCTCATAATGCGGCAGGGGCTGAGTCTTTTGCCATGACGTATGACGAGTTGTTTAAGGATAGCCCAAAAACGATTGTAATGGCTATTCTTAAAGATAAGAACCAAGCGGCTATTATCCGTGAAGTGGTTAAAGTGGGTGACACAGTGCTCGTTGTGCCCGCACCAACCGATAGAACGGAAGTACCGGAAACCTTGGTTGAAATGATTCGCCGTACTGTACCAAAGGCGACGGCTCAAACTGCAGACTCTATTGAGGCTGCATTAGCATTGGCATATAAGCATACAAAGACTGGTGATATCATTGCCGTATGTGGTTCTTTATATATTCTAGGGGATGCTCGTCAGTGGTTTTTCCATGAGATGAGTCATTAAGGTGAGAATATGGAACTCTCACTCATTCCTAATCAGAAACGAATTACCTTTTATATTGAACGATTAATCTATGGTGTCGTCATTGCGATGCCACTTCAACCAATGGTAGGCGATGTACTTCTCTGGTTGGCTATAGGTCTGGCATTATATGATTTAGTTTCTAGTAAATCATTGAGTTTGCCGACAGGCTATCTATCTTGGACTGTTATGATCTTTGTTATCTGGACAGGTGTATCGTCGTTAATGTCCCCAAACTGGGATTGGTCTATTCAGAGCTGGTTCTACCAAATTGTAGCAGGTGGGGGCATGTATTATTTAGTTCGTACCTATATTCGAACACCTAAACAGTGGAACTATTTTCTTCGTGCCTTTTTAGGTACAGCAGTTCTTGTATGCATTATAGGGGCCTATCAGTATATATTTGTTCCCAATATACATATAAAAGAATGGGTAGATGCAGCACAATTCCCTAAATTGATGCGTCGAATGGCGTCTACATTGCAAAATCCTAACTTGTTAGGTGCCTATCTATTGATGGTGCTAAGTGTATGTATTAGCTATATTCTTGTTTATATGAAGGAGAATCGTACTCGTGAAATTGTTACAATGCTGATTGTTGGTATTGTATTATTTTTAACGATGCTATTAACCTATTCTCGTGGTATTTGGATTAGTTTTGCGGCCATGATTCTGTATTGGGCTATTTTCGTAGAACGAAGATTATTCTTATCCTTGTTAGTGGTACCTCTAATTCTATATTTCTATGAAGGTGAGGTTGCCTCACGACTTTGGTCTATATTCCAAGGACATGATACGTCGTCAGATCTTCGTTGGGCTTTATGGGATAGCACAATGTATATCGTACGAGAAAACCCTATCTTTGGTATTGGGTGGAATACATTCTACTTAGTTTATCCAGATTATAACTATTACATTCAAGGCCCTAATGTATTGATGTATCATGCCCATAATTTATATTTAAATATATTGGCTGAAACAGGTATTCCTGGCTTGCTATCATTTCTAGCAGTTATCGTCGGTCATGTTATCACATCTGTTCGATTGAAAGGGGATATGTTCCGACAAGCTGCACAGATAGGAATAGGTGCTTTAGCTATCGGTGTTCTTTTTAGTGGATTGTCTGATTTTGAGCTCTATAGCCATCAAGTTACTATTGTTTTTTGGCAGCTCCTTGGTTGGGTTGGGGCTTTTGTGAAAGTACAACTCTCCACGAAGAATCATATGTAAAAAGTATATTTTGTATAATCAGTAAGTTTTATGGTAGCGATACAATTTCATAGTATGGTATAATTTATACATGCCTTAGCAGGGTAAGCTTACGTATATTTAACCGGTTTTCTAATGTTAGAATAATTGAACATTATTGCTTGCATTTGAAAACCGGTTTTTTGTATATCTATATCTTTATAGGAGGTGTAGCGGTCAGTTTTTGTATATATTATTTTTTTATATTGATAAGACTCTATATGCTGTATTGAGATAGTTCGATATACATAAAAAACAACAATATATACAATTAAATTGATAATTCCTGTGAGTTATATCGGTGTGAATAAAACTTATGTGAAAATGTAAAAACCTATGCGTTTTAGTCATAATGCACGGTCGGGGTGTGATAAAAAATACATTTTAGTCATATAAGTTGACAATACATTGGATGTGGACTACGATGAAGTCGGTTTAAGGAACGTATTAGACCAAAGAGATTCAATTGTCGTTTAACAATGTTACTCTTAAAGGAGATGGTTATGGTGATAGACATCAAAGACCGCGTAAAAAATGTGGACCTGCAAGGTAAAATTGTCACTGCTTATGATGCAGCTCAGTTGATTAACCCTAATGATAAAGTTGGTATTTCCGGCTTTACACCATCAGGTTATGCAAAAGTTGTGCCATTGGCATTGGCAGAAAGAATGGAAAAAGAACCATTCAAAATTGATTTGTGGACAGGTGCTTCCGTAGGTGATGAAGCCGATGGTGCGTTAACTCGTGCTAATGGTATTAATCGCCGCTTTCCATATCAAACCAATAAAGATATGAGAAAGGCTTTAAATGGTGGAGATGTTAAATACATCGATATGCATTTAAGCACAATGGCACAAAATATTCGTTATGGATTTTTCGGAGATTTAGATGTAGCAATTATTGAAGTATGTCAAATCAACGAAGATGGTTCTTTAGTACCGACTACTTCTGTTGGTAATTCTCCAACATTCGTTAGTCAAGCTAAAAAGGTTATCGTAGAGGTAAATGTATCTCAACCATTATCTTTAGTTGGTATGCATGATATCTATGAACCGTTGGATCCACCACATCGTAAACCAATTCCGTTGGAACAGGCCGGCGATCGTATCGGTACAGAAGCAATACCTTGTGATCCTAGCAAAATCATTGCTGTGGTTCCAAGTGATGTACCTGATACAACAAGACCTTTAGCTGCTATTGATGATGATGCAAAGGCAATGAGTCAACATCTTATCAAATTCTTTGAACAAGAAATTGCAGAAGGTCGTTTGCCTAAAAACTTGCTTCCATTGCAATCCGGCGTAGGCTCTGTAGCAAATGCGGTAATCAGTGGCTTGGCTCAAGGGCCTTTCACAGATTTATCTATTTATACAGAAGTAATTCAAGACGGTATGTTTGACTTAATCGATGCTGGTAAAGTAACTGTATGTTCCGGTACTGCATTGAGTCCTTCTCCAGATGGATTGAAACGTTTCTATGCGAATATTGATGAATATCGTAAAAAAATAATTCTTCGTCCGCAAGAAATTTCCAATAACCCTGGTATTGCTCGTCGTATTGGTGTCATTGCCATGAATACCGCTATCGAATTTGATATTTTTGGCAATG